>JAGAAA010000060.1 GCA_017615495.1 Clostridia bacterium | reverse complement strand
CCGTCCATACGCCGGGATTGACGCCGCCGAGACCGAAAACTTTGGGGGACATCAAAAAGTCGTTGACCGGATCGCCGTTGCGAAGAAGTTGCGCTTGCGAAGCGGAAACAATGCGGATCTCAATGGTGTCGCCGGGGATGCCGATCACCCGTTTGATAACGCAAGTATAATCATCCGAAACGTTGGATTCTTCCGTCAAATTCGGAATTTTGTTGACAAAGGGCAACGAGTTGAAAAACTCCGAAACGGAGATGGAATTCGCGGGGTTTTTGGAGGTGACGTCCTCGCTGTTGGGACGGTAAAATACAACCACACAATCCCTTTCGATCTTAAAAAACTTTTTTTGAACGAAGACCTTGTCGCCTTCCGAATTGATGGTGGGCATCATCGAGACCCCCGCCACCGCAACGGGCGCGAGGAAAAACTGTTGGACCACACCGACCAAAACGATCGCGATCATCAAGCAAAGAACGATCTCAACGAGTACTTTTAAAATGTTGTTTCCTTTTTTTTCGTACGACATGGTCACATCCAAAGAAAGTTGTTGTAGTATTTATCGTCCGTATCGGGCAAAAGTATGCTGTAAAGCCCCTCCCAATCCTTCATCGGGATGAGGTCCTTGGTCTTGAAGTCGTCCACTTCCAAGGAAAGGCGAGTCCATTCGCCCGCTTCCACAAAGCAAGTTGCCATATATTCCACGACTTTGCCTTCCTCTTCCTTCAACAAAACCACGCGGATCTCTCCTTCCGTCTTGGAATAGGCGCTGAGGTGCAAAGAAGTCGCGGGCTCATACCTGCCCTGCTCCGAAAGAATGTTGGTGCGAAGCACCCCTTTGCCGCAAAAACCGGGCACGCCGTCGGGGGCATCCGCAACCTTGAAATCATCCTTAAAGGAAAGATAGGTTTGCTTGGAATTATCGGAATAGAAGCCGTGATCTGATTCGGTATCCAGCAAGAACTGGCTGATCAAATAGGGCTTATCGGAAGTGACGAGGGTGCCGAGCCCCTTACTTGCGTAGGAAAGCCCGCCGGAAATGGTCGCCACCGCATAGGCGTAAACTTCGTGGTCGCCCACCCAGACGGGAGCGTCCGCCGTAAAGGTGCCGTCCTCTTGCTTTTTCATCACAAGTTCGTGCCAATGGCGGCATACGGGAAGCTCGTCGTTGTAGGTATAATACAACGTTGCGTTTTGCGTTTTTTGCCCTTCGCAAGAAACGGTAAAGGTCAAGACGCCGTCCTGCAAGTCGGAAGAAAGCTTGATCTCGGGGAAGGAATCCCCTTTCATCGTGCGTTCCAGCCATTTGTAGGTAAAGGCAAGGTCCGCGGCGCCGATCTGCGCGTTAAGACGCGGGGTAACGACCAGGGTGTACGGCACGCCTTCCCGCAATTGGCAAGCGATCTCGTTCACCTTTTCCACGTCGCCACCGTGCGCGTTTGCCGCCGTGGCGATCAAGCACGGGCACTTCAAAAGACGCGCCGCGCTCTTGGCGCTGATGGTCATCATATAGCTATCGGCGTTGGAGGAATCCTCCTCGGTCGAAGGCGGATCGGAATAATCCCCAAGAAGGGCTACGAGCCCCGCGATGCGGGAATCGGTCGCGGCAACTTGCCAGGCGACGTCCGCGGCAAATTCCGCCCCGACGACGGCAATTTTTGCCTTGGGGTAAAAATATTCAAGCAAAGAAACTGCCCTCCTCGCGATCTTGGCCCAAAGGAACACGGGCGACTTTTTCGCCGAAGGCGAAGCAAGGAACCTATCGGGCGTGCCGGCGGCAAAAGACGCATAGCTCAAACCGTCGCTGTACTTGGCGCACCTGCCGTCCTTGTCGGGGACGCCGCTGACGTCGATGGTCATTACGGCAAAGCCCTTGGCAAGAAGCTCGTCAAAGCCCTCCGCAAAAGCGGCTTGACAAGCGGAATTCATCACGTAAAGAATGGCTCTTTTGGGGGAAGCGACGGAAGTTTTAACTTCGGCAAAAGCACGAACGGACTCCCCTTCCTCCGCAAACGCGGTAAAATACATCCCTTTGACGGCAACGCCGTCCTTTTCATCGGTGTATTCGATAGATATGTCGAGCGGCGCGTCGGCGGGATCGTAATCCTGCCACAACTGCACCGGCGTAAGAAACTTAATAGCCACAGCAAGTATCTCCGTTTTTTATCATACGCATATTGTAACGCGAAACGCGCGCAATGTCAATGACTTTACCCAACACGGGCTGCCGAGGGGCTCGTCGCCGCCTTTGCCGTTTTTTTGGCGCAAAGACGCTTTCTATAGGCGGCAAGGCGCCTTTTCAGGCGCTTTTTCTCCCTGTTTTTCTCCTTTTTCAGGGCACGTTCCCCCTTTCTTTCCTGCTTTTGCGCCAGGCGGATCTCCTTCTTTTCCCTTCTCTTTTCACGGCGTTTTTCCAGTCGTTCCGCCAAGGGCAAAAACGCCTTTTCCACCCGTGTTTCAAGGGACTTTATAGGGACTATCAGCTTAAAAAGCGACCGCTTTAAATGCGGGGAAAACTTCTTCAAAAGCAAACGAACGCACCCTCCTCCCAAAAAGAAAGCGACGACGGCATACAGCCTAAAAGCCCCACCCGACGAAAAATACAACGCAAAAAAGAAGACCGCCCCGACAAGAAGCGGGGTCAAAAAGTCAAAAACGGCGCGAGCAATGCGTGATGCTCCGCCAAGCGCGAGAAGAGCCGCTGCAAGCAGCGCCGCCGCGCTCCCTGCGAAAAACATCGCAAAAAAGACCGAGCATTCCGTCAGGATCATTTGAAAAAGCGCTTCAAAAGGCTCTTTGCTTCGGTCTTAGACGCGTAGCGCACCGTAGCCACTTCCCCCGAAAGGATGAGGACTCCTTCTTCCAATGAAAGCTTTTCCGCGCTGAAGTCCTTCCCCGTCAAAAAAAGCGTTTTCTCCCCCACTGCCAATTTGACTTCTCTTTCTTCCAAAGCGATCACTTGCGTAACGCCGGTAACGGTCGTTTCCCCTTTAATGCACAACGAATGCAACTTTTTTTGCGCGATCTGCTCCATAATTACTCCCCCTATATTTCTTATATAAGACCTATGCGCGGGCGCTTCCTTCTATGCCCACCGCCTCGCCGTTTTCGCCTAAAAATCCGCAAAAAAATATTTCAAAAAAATTTAAAAAAACATTTGACACACCGATATACCGGTGCTAAAATGAAGAAAACCGTTGAGGAAGAAGAGTAGTCGTGTAAGGTTCCCTCAAAGAGAGCGCGCGGGTGGTGAGATCGCGGCAGAGAAAGCACGAACGAATGGGCTTCCGAGGGCAAGCGGAAAGGCTAAGCCGAGTATGCAAGCCGGAGTACGTTCTCCGTTAACAAAACGAGCGCATGGTAGTGCGTTAAGAGTGGGCGCGTCAAAGCGCCAAGCAGGGTGGCACCGCAGGAATACCTGTCCCGGCAAAAGAAGTTATCTTTTGTCGGGGCATTTTTATTTACCTCCGCAAAAGAGCAAAAAACGTAACGAACGCCGCGATCGGCGTAAAATAAAAGGAGGTTATATACCATGAGCAAAGAAGAAAAAGTGATCCCGTACAAGATTTATCTCGAAGAAGACGAGATGCCCAAGACGTGGTATAACGTCCGCGCCGATATGAAGGATAAGCCCGCTCCCCTCGTC
Organism: Clostridia bacterium; assembly: GCA_017615495.1. Taxonomy (GTDB): domain Bacteria; phylum Bacillota; class Clostridia; order Christensenellales; family CAG-1252; genus CAG-1252. Next base: position 1,472 of record JAGAAA010000060.1, on the reverse strand, counting down.
AACCCCGCTACTATGAAGCCGGTGACCGAGGCGGACCTCGCTCCCGTTTTCTGCGAAGACCTTATCAAGCAGGAATTGGACGACGACACGCGCTTCGTTGAGATCCCCGCGGAGATCAAAGAGTTTTACAAGATGTACCGTCCCTCTCCCCTTGTGAGAGCATACTGCTTGGAGAAGAAGCTCGGCACCCCCGCCAAGATCTACTACAAGTTTGAGGGCAACAACACCAGCGGTAGCCACAAGCTCAACTCCGCCATCGCGCAAGCATACTACGCAAAGAAGCAGGGCTTGAAGGGCGTCACCACCGAGACGGGCGCCGGACAGTGGGGTACCGCGCTGAGCATGGCTTGCGCCTACCTCGGCATCGACTGCAAAGTATTTATGGTCAAGTGCTCCTACGAGCAAAAGCCCTTCCGTCGTGAAGTGATGCGCACCTACGGCGCTTCCGTTACCCCCTCCCCTTCTATGGAAACGGAGATCGGTAAAAAGATGCTCGCCGAGTTCCCCGGCACTACGGGCAGCCTCGGTTGCGCCATTTCCGAAGCTGTGGAAAAGGCGGTCACCACCCCCGGCTATCGCTACGTGCTCGGCAGCGTTTTGAACCAGGTTCTTTTGCATCAATCCGTCATCGGTTTGGAAGCAAAAGCAGCTCTTGATAAGTACGGCGTGAAGCCCGACATGATCATCGGTTGCGCCGGCGGCGGCAGCAACCTCGGCGGCCTCATCGCTCCGTTTATGGGTGAGAAGCTCCGCGGCGAAAAGGACTATGAGATCATCGCGGTGGAACCCGCAAGCTGCCCCAGCTTTACCCGCGGCGTCTACGCCTATGACTTCTGCGACACCGGCAAGATCTGCCCGCTGTCCAAGATGTACACCCTCGGCAGCAACTTCATCCCCTCCGCCATCCACGCAGGCGGCCTCCGTTACCACGGCATGAGCCCCATCCTTTCCAAGCTGTATGACGACGGCTATATGAAGGCAGTTGCCGTACCGCAAACCGAAGTGTTTGAGGCGGCAGAGACCTTTGCCCGCACCGAAGGCATCCTGCCCGCTCCCGAAAGCTCCCACGCCATCAAGGTCGCCATCGACGAGGCTTTGAAGTGCAAAGAGACCGGCGAAGAGAAGACCATCCTCTTTGGCCTCACCGGTACCGGCTACTTTGATATGTTCGCTTACGAAAGGTTCCACGACGGCAAGATGGAAGACTACGTTCCCTCCGATGAGGAGCTTGCAAAGTCCATTTCCGAACTTCCCAAGATGAACTAAGCCAAACCAAAACAAAAGCCGTAGCATTTGCTACGGCTTTTTTGTTGTTTTTTTATTGATGATCAATCCTTATAAAGGGCCACTTTCTCACGCACGATGGCGATCTGCTTTTCCACCGAGGAGACTGCCGTGCCGCCTTCCGACGTGCGCTTATTGACACAGGTTTCAAGCGAGATCTCGCTATACAGATCCTTGTCAAACACGGG
>JAGAAA010000059.1 GCA_017615495.1 Clostridia bacterium | reverse complement strand
GGATTTCCCCGTAAAGGCGGTAAAAGCGGAAAAACGCCGTGAAAAGCTGACCGTCTTCGTGCTGGAAGCGGGCGGCAAATTCGCCGTCAAAAAGCGCCCCGCAAAGGGCTTGCTTGCCGGACTGTGGGAACTGCCCAACGTCACGGGCGCATTAACGCAAAAGGAGGTCTCCTCCCTCTTTGAGGGAGAAATATCCGTCCTCCCCGCCGCAAACCATATTTTTACGCACGTCGTATGGGAAATGACCGGCTACTTCATTCGTTTGGCAAAGACGCCCGCGGACGATTCCCTCGTATTCGTCACGCCCCAAGACCTTGCCGAAGCGTACCCCCTGCCCTCCGCCTTTTCCGCCTATAAAAAGTACTGCAAATAAATCTCGTTGACAAAAACCCCGTAACGCGATAGTATATCGGTGTCGCGCGGATGCCCGCGCAAAACCACGTGCGGAGGGTTTATGGTCCCGTCCATTTTGATCGCGGCGCTCACCTGCGCCGTTATGATAGCGAGCGTGCTGTTTTTCCCACGGATCAAGGGGAAAAGGATCTCTCTCGATACCTATTGGATGGTTGCCCTGCTCGGCGCCGTTGTGACGGTGGCTTCCGGACAGATCAAGTTGCCGTCGCTGTGGGCGGCGTTTACAAGCAATTCCGCCATCAATCCTTTGAAGATTTTGATCTTGTTCCTCTCTATGACGGTGCTCTCCATCTTTTTGGACGAGGTGGGCTTTTTCAAATACCTTGCCAACAAGGCGCTCCTGCTTGCGGGAAAAAGCCAAGTTAAGATGTTTGCGGTGCTGTATTGGACGGTCTCCATCCTGACGGTGTTCACCTCCAACGACGTGATCGTTTTGACCTTTACCCCCTTCATCTGTTACTTTGCCAAAAACGCGCACATCGACCCCAAGCCATACTTGATCGCGGAATTCGTGGCGGCAAACACGATGAGCATGATCTTTTTGATAGGCAACCCCACCAACATTTACGTCGCCACTTCGTACGGCGTTTCCTTCCTCGATTACTTCCTCGTAATGGCGCTGCCCACCCTTGCTTCCGCCGCGGTGTCCTTTGGCGTTTTGTACCTCGTTTTCCACCGCGCCCTGCATTCCCCCGTCCTTGCCACGCCCGAAGTGGTTGCGGTGAAGGATAAGCCCCTCCTCGCCGTCGGGCTCTTTGTGCTCGTTGCGGCAACCGTCTGCTTGGTGGTCGGGCCTTACTTTGGCGTCAACATGTGGCTGGTGGCAATTTGCGCCGTGGGCGTTTTGTTCCTCGTGGCGCTCGTTCTTGCAGCCGTAAGAAAACGCCCGCCCGCGGAACTTGGGCATACGCTCAGGCGCGCCCCGTGGCAACTGGTGCCCTTTGTGCTTTCGATGTTCGTCATCGTGCTTGCCCTCGTTGAAAACGGCGTGACGGAAAAGATAGGCGAAGTCATCGGAAGCCGACACACGGTTTGGCGCTACGGAATCCTTTCCTTCCTCTCCGCAAACGTCATCAACAACATCCCGATGAGCGTGCTGTTCTGCCCCATCGCGGGCACCCTGCCCGAATGGGACGTGATGCGCGGCGTGTACGCCACCGTCGTGGGCTCCAACCTCGGCGCCTTCCTGACCCCCATCGGCGCCCTCGCAGGCATTATGTGGATGTCGCTCTTAAAGCGCCACGAAGTAAAGATGTCTTACCTCGAATTCGTAAAATACGGCGCGATCGTATCCCTTCCTTCCCTTGCCGCGGCGCTGGGGGTGCTTTCTCTCGTCCTTTAAGAAACGGCTTTATTCTCTCATATAAAAAAAGAAACGCTTGTTCGTAGCGTTTTCTTCTTTTTTCTCAAGGCGGCGCTGGGGGTGCTTCTCCTTGTTATTTAAGAGTGGGGCATATATCGTTATCTTTTTTATTAATAAAAAATCCCCAAGCAGGGGCTTTAAAAACTCTTTTTATTTTCATTTGGTTTTGTTCAACGTACAGCGAGATGGCGGAGAACGGTGTAGAGGCGAGCGCTCTCTGAGGCGACGAACATGAGCGTACTTCTCGTACGCGATTGCTCGGCGACGAGGTAGCTAGCGAAGCATATGCGCCGCTAACCACCATCGCAGCCGGAAAAGATTACTCTTCGCCGAATTCATCCTTCTGCGCACCACATAGGGGGCAGGCGAAGTCGTCCGGAAGGTCCTCGAACTTGGTGCCGGGCTCGATGCCATTCTCGGGGTCGCCGAGAGCCTCGTCGTATTCCCATCCGCAAAGTCTGCAAACGTACTTCATACTCTTTCCTCCTTTTTTATTATTTTATCGGTTCAAAGTCCGCCGCCCCGTGCTTACAAAGCGGGCAGACAATGTCGTCGGGAAGCGTTTCGCCCTCGTAGACGTAGCCGCAGATCTTGCATACGAAACCTTTTTTGCCTTCGGTTTGCGGCTTGGGCTTGACGTTCTTTTGATAATAGGTGTACGTCATGGTATCAAGGTCGGTGATCACGCGCGCTTCGCTTACCGAGCAAACGAACATGCCGTGCGTGCCGAGGTCCACGTAATTTTCCACCGTCAGGGACATAAAGCTGTTGATATACTTGGGCAGGAAGACGAGCCCGTTGTCGCTGCGGAGCTTTTCCCACCCCTCAAACTTGTCCACCGTCCTGCCGCTGCGGAAGCCAAAATCCTCAAACACTTTGAAGGGGGCGTCCACCGAAAGACAATTGACGTTCATCTTGCCGGTCTGCTTGATGACGTGATGCGAGTAATTTTGCTTGTTGATGGTCACCGCGATGCGGTTGGGTGTGTTGGTCACCTGCGAAACGGTGTTCACGATAAGCCCGTTGTCCTTCTTGCCATCGTTGCTGGTAACCACGTAAAGCCCGTACCCGATGTTAAAAAGCGCCTTAAGGTCGTTTTTGTTGGCGGTGGAATCCTGCTTTGCGAGGTAATCCATACACAGCTCGTCCGAAACCTTTTCGATGGCGTCTTTGGTGTCGTCGTTCATTGCGGAATTCAGCTTGATGACGGGTTCCAAGATCGTAAGGTTCTTGCACCCTTCCAGCATGGACTTCATCACCTTGGCGGCAAGGGGCGCCCAACTGCCGTTTTCCACCAACGCGACGGTGCGGTTTTGGTAATTGCGCTCGGTCAAATGCTCAATAAACGCGCGCATAAAGGGGAAGATATCGGCGTTGTACGTGGTGGTGGCAAGCACGATCTTGCCGTAACGGAAGGCGTCTTCCACCGCTTCCGCCATATCCTCGCGCGCAAGGTCGCACACCACCACTTTGGGGCAACCTTTCGCCTTGAGTTTTTCCGCCAAAAGTTCCACCGCCGCTTTGGTGTGACCGTAAACGGAGGTGTAGGCGATCATCACGCCATCGCTTTCCACGCCGTAAGCGGACCACGTATCGTACAAGCCGAGGTAATAGCCGAGGTTTTCGGTAAGAACGGGGCCGTGCAACGGGCAAATGGTTTGGATGTCCAAACCGGCAGCCTTCTTAAGGAGCGCTTGCACCTGCGCGCCGTACTTGCCCACGATGCCGAAATAGTAGCGACGAGCCTCGCACGCCCAATCCTCCTCAACGTCCAGCGCGCCGAACTTACCGAAGCCATCCGCGCTGAACAAAACTTTATCCGTCTTATCGTACGTCACGATCACTTCCGGCCAATGCACCATAGGCGCCGCCACGAAGGACAGCACGTGCCTGCCGAGGGGGAGAGTGTCGCCCTCCTTGACCACGATGCGGCGATCCTCAAACTCTTTGCCGAAGAAGTTTTTCATCATTCTAAAGGCCTTGTCGGAGGAAACCACCGTCGCGTTGGGATACGCGGAAAGAAAGTTTGCGATGTTGGCGGAGTGATCGGGCTCCATATGTTGGACGATGAGGTAATCGGGAGCCTTGCCGCCCGTTGCGGCGGCGATATTATCCAGCCATTCGTGCCCAAACCGCGCGTCTACGGAATCCATAACGGCGATTTTATAGTCTAAGATCACGTACGAATTGTACGCCATCCCGTTGGGCACGTCGTATTGCCCTTCAAAAAGGTCTATTTTGTGGTCGTTTACGCCCACGTACTTTATGTCCGTAGTTATCTTCATGTTGCCTCCAATGTTTCCTTGCGCCTTCGCGCACTATATTATTATAACATAATAAAAGGGGCGCTTTCAAGACGCCCCCGTTTCCTCTCATTTTTGCTTTAGCGGATGTAATTGATCCTTGTTACGGGCTCGGTTTCCGGCAAGCCGAACTTCTCCTTGCCCAGCGCGATGGACTTCATCAAGAACAGCATGTTGCGCGCCACGAAGCGGGCGTTTTGAATGCCTTCCACGTCCTCTTCCACCTCGCCTTTGCCCCGTCCGAAGCCGTTGTTCCAATAGCGGCCGCTGGCAATGGGCATTTGGTTGATGGTGTAGTACTTGTTCAAGACGTCAAAGCTTGCCACCGTGCCCGCGCGGCGCGCCACGGCAAAGGAAGCGCCCACCTTCATCCTGAGATCGCAATTTGCACTCATAAACAAACGGTCCAAAAGACTGATGACGCTGCCGTTGGGCGAAGCGTAATATACGGGCGAAGCCACGATCATGCCGTCCGAGGAAGCAAGCTCCTTTGCAAGCATCGGCACGTCGCCGCCAAGCACACATTCCCCTTTGGTGGCGCAACCGCCGCAAGCCACGCACCCGCGGACGTCCTTTGT
>JAGAAA010000058.1 GCA_017615495.1 Clostridia bacterium | reverse complement strand
GACAAAAAACGGCGTGGATGCTTACGATCACATTTTGGAAGCGGCAAAGAAGTTCCGTGCGGTGCGCGGTGATAAGCGCTACTATATCCGCGGCACCTTTACCGCGTACAATCTTGATTTTTCCAAGGACGTTCTCGCTCTTGCGGACGCGGGTTTCGATCAAATTTCCGTCGAGCCGGTCGTTCTTCCGCCTGAAAATCCGATGGCGATCACCGCCGACAAAGTCGGGGAAGTGCTCCGTGAGTACGATAAGCTCGCCGAGGCGTATATCGACCGCCGCTTGAACGGCAAGTGGTTCAACTTTTTCCACTTTATGATAGACCTTACCGAAGGCCCCTGCATTATGAAAAGGCTTTCCGGCTGTTCAGCAGGGTGCGGCTATCTTGCCATTTCGCCCGTGGGTGACATCTATCCTTGTCATCAATTCGTCGGTGAGACGGATTACCGCATCGGCAACGTTTTGGACGGCACGTTCGATCCTGCCGTTCCGAGTAAATTTGCCGAGATCACGGTCAATAATAAGGCTAAATGCGAAAATTGCTTCGCAAAGTACTATTGTAGCGGCGGTTGCGTAGCGGCGTCGCATTACTACGAAAAGGATCTTTTTACCCCATACGGAGCCGGGTGTGAGATGATGAAAAAACGTCTCGAATGTTCGTTGGGGATTTACGCCGCGGAGAAAAAATACGGCGAAAAATGTTGACTTGCACTATTATAAAATATATAATAGATAAAGTATTTATTCTTTAATTTGGAGGCATGACCTGTGAGTAGGACTTTTTCGAAAGAAAACAGCTCTAATAGCTCGAAGCCCAAAATGACGAAGGGCAAGGCGATCGCGGTTTTTGTGGTCTTGGGTATCCTGATCATAATGGGCGCGGTCTTCGCTTTCGTTTCTCTTGACAACGGCGAGCTTGGCATCAACGATTATACGGCTTATCCGAGAAGGATCAGTCTCGGGCTTGATATGAAGGGCGGCGTTTACGCCGTTTTCGAAGCTAACACGACCGACACTTCCAACCTCAGTTCTCGTATGGACGGCACGGTAGATCAGTTGTCCAATATGCTGTATGACAAAGGTTACACCGAAGCCACGGTCAGCAAGGTGGGCGACGACCGCATCAGGGTCGAAGTCCCTGACGTATCCGATCCCGAAACCTTGTTCAACTTGATCGGTACGCCTTCGAGTTTGGAATTCAGGACGGAAGGTAAGGGCGAGACTTTCACCGACGAAGGTCTGTGGGTCACCGGTAAGGACCTCGAAACCGCTTACGTTTCCGTTAACGAAGATAATCAATACGTCGTTGCGTTAAAGTTCGACGCCGAAGGCACGGACAAGTTTGCCAAAGCCACCACCGAACTTAACGGCAAGGCGCTCAACATTTGGATCAATGGCGAATGGGTCATGGGTCCGACGGTCAACTCCGTTATTTCGGACGGTAAGGCAATCATCACCAGTTCCGAATGGGCAACCGATTACACTGCGGCAAACAACATCGTTACGCAGCTTCTCGCGGGCGCTTTCGACGTTGAACTCAAGCTTGTCGAAAGCCGTGAGATCTCCGCTACCCTTGGTGAAAACGCTCTTTCCACCAGCTTGGTCATCGGTGCGATCGCTATCGGTTTGATCTTGATCCTTCTCATCGTTTTGTACCGCTTGCTTGGCGTTTCGTCCGGCATTGCGCTCCTTTACTACATCATCACCTACGTCTTCATCCTTTCGGTGTTCCCGTGGGTGCAGCTTACTCTTGCGGGTATCGCCGGCGTACTCATCAGTATCGGTATGGCGGTCGACGCAAACGTTATTATCTTCTCGCGTATCAAGGACGAGTACCGTATCGGTACGGGTGAGATCTCCATTCAGACGGCGGTCACCTCGGGCTTCAAAAAGTCCATCTCCGCCATTATGGACGGTAACATCACGACCCTTCTCGGTTGCTTGGTGATGTACCTCCTCGGTACTTCCGCAATTAAGAGCTTTGCTCTTACCCTTGCCATCGGTATCGTGATCAGCATCTTCACCGCGCTTGTGGTGACCAGGCTTTTGGTCAGCAGCTTCCTCGCCTTCAACAGGGAGAACGAGAAGCTTTACAACCTCTATAACAAGAATAAGGAAGCGGCGGAAACTGCCGCGATTGCCGCAGCAAAATCCGTTGAGGAGGTGACCGACAATGACTAAGTTCAGCATCAGAAAGTTAGACCTCAGCTCCTACAACGTCCGTTTCCTCTCCAAGTATCGCATTTGGTTCGCTGTGCCCATCGTGGTCATCTTGATCGCGGTAATTATGTTCTCCATCTTCTCCGTCGTCAACAAGGACGTGCAGGAAGGTATGAACCTCGGCATTGACTTTACCGGCGGCACGGTCATGACCGTTACCGTAGGTAACGAGTTGGACGAAGAGGGCTCCTTCGCCACCTACAGCAAGGATCTTCGCGCCATCGTCGAAGACGCGGGCTACAACGTCAGCTACGTACAAAAGACGGGCACCGGTTCCGAAGCGGGCGTGATGCTCAAGTATCAAAACAAGGACGCCGACCTTGAAACCAGCAACCAAGCGATGAAGGATAAGATCATCGCCACCTATCCGGATATCCCGGCGGACGACATTTCTTTGGAGTCCATCAGCGCTTCTTCCGCAAAAGACCTTTTGCAAAAGGCGCTTATCTCCCTCGTGGTCATCTTCGCCGTGATGCTGGTTTACATCGCCATCAGGTTTGAGCTTTGGAGCGGTATTTCCGCTTTGATCGGTTTGATCCACGACGTTTTGATGATGATCGCGTTTACCATCATCTTCCACATCGAGGTCAACACCACTTACGTCGCGGCGGTCATCACGATCGTTGCGTACAGCATCAACAACACGATCATCGTCTTCGACAGAGTGCGTGAGACCACGCGCTTGGCGCCGAAGGTGGGCAAGATCAATCTTGACGCGTACGTTGAGGAAGCCGTGAACGACACCTTTACCCGTTCCGCCGTTTCCACCATCACCACGATGATCCCGGTCTTCTTGCTCGGATGCTTCGGCGTGCTTTCCTTGAAGCAATTCGCATGGCCGATCATGTTCGGTTTGATCGCCGGTACTTATTCGTCCTTGATCCTCGCGCCGACGGTGTATTACTTGATCCGCAACGCGGTGATGAATGCGAAGCTCAAAAAAGGTCAGCAACCGCAAAAGAAAGGCGACGCCTCCGACCTGTTGAGTCAAAGAAAGCGTAAAGCGTAAAAACTGTTAAGGGGCGGCAAATCGCCCCTTTTCTTTATGTTAAATGGAAAATTTGAAGTCCGAAGTTATTAAGAATCTTGCTTCCGCGCTGCCGGTAGACGCCCTCGTTGCGGAAATGCTCGTCAATCGCGGCGTGAATACGCCGGATGCGGCGAGGAAGTTTTTGTATCCCTCCAAGGACGACTTCCAAGATCCTTTTCTTTTGACCGGCATGACAAAGGCGGTCGAACGCATCCGCCAAGCGGTCGCAGACGGTGAAAAGATCGTCGTTTACGGCGATTACGACTGCGACGGCATCACGGCCACCGCCATTTTGTACGGTTATTTGTCCTCGCTTGGCGCGGACGTCGATTACTACATCCCCAACCGTTTTGACACGGGCTACGGGCTCACTACAGAAGCCTTAGAAGCGATTGCGGAAACCTATTATCCCGACTTGATCGTCACCGTTGACTGCGGCGTTTCCTCTAAGGAGGAAGCGGAATATTTGGAAGAGGTGCTGGCGATCGACCTCATCGTCACCGACCACCACGTTTTGCCGGAAGTTTTGCCGAGCGCCGTCGTCGTCAACCCCAAGCAAGATCCCGCATCTCCGTGCGTTGACCTTTGCGGCGCGGGCGTAGCGTTTAAGCTTGTGCAAGCGCTTGGCGGGTTTGAAGCGGCGTGGCGCTACGTTGAGCTTGCCGCGGTGGCTACCGTGGCGGACGTCGTGCCCCTCACGGGTGAAAACCGCTTGATCGTTTCGTTGGGGCTCAAAAAGATCAATTCTCGCGAGTCCATCAACAAAGGTTTGCGTCTTTTGATACAATCCATCGATTTGAAGGGTCCCGTCGATCCGCATGCCGTCGGCTTCCAAATCGGTCCGAGGATCAATTCTCTCGGCAGATTGGGCGACACCACCGAAAGCGTCCGCTTGTTTGTGGACGAAGAATTCGTGGAGTTGCAGGGCATCGTCGAAAAGATGAACCGCGCAAACGAACTGCGTAAAAGCCTCGTTGAAAAAACCTATCTTGAAGCCAAAGAGCTTTTGAAAGAGTACGACCTCGCCACGCACAAGATCATTTTGCTTTACAAAGAGGATTGGTCTAGCGGTATCGTCGGCTTGGTTTGCGGCAGGTTGCGCAACGAATATAACCGTCCCGTGATCCTTCTCTCGGGTGACGACGTGCTCGTCGGCAGCGGGCGCGCGGGCGAAGGCGTGGATATTCACGCCACGGTCAAAAGCGCAGAGCGCTTTTTGGTCAAGTTCGGCGGACACAAAAGCGCCGCCGGCCTTACCGTAAAACGCGAAAACTTGATCGACGCCAGAAACGCGATGGACGATTTTCTTGAAAAAACCTACCCGGACGAAGTCTATTCGCGCAGTGATCAATATGAATTTGCCATCCGCCCCGAGGACGTTACCTTGTCCCTTGCCGAAAACGTGGCGCTTTTGGAACCTTTTGGCGTGGGCAATCCCAAACCGATCTTTAAGTTTTCTTCCGCGGATATTTCGCTTGCTCCCCTCGGCAGTAGCGAAACCGTGAAGGGCAGGCTCGGCGCGGACGGGGAGATCATCGCTTTCAGAAAGAGTTATCTTTTGGAAGGCTTGCAACTCGGGCTCTCGTACGAATTCTTGTGCGAATGCTCCAAAAACGAGTTCAGAAACGTCGTAAAAGCGCAAATGATCGTGGACGACGTCTTCGTCGTGGGTGAGCCGCAGGGCGACGCAAAAGATATTTCGCTGTTTAATCGCTATTTGCGTAGCAACCTTTATCGTGAGGAAAAATGCGATTATTCCGTCGTCACGGAAGATGAGCTTTCGGATTCCTTTTACGACGACCGCTTCTGCACGTTGTTCGTCAGCTTTTCCGCCGAGAGCGCCGCGCGTTTTTGTGCGAGCGACGCAAATAAGCAAAGATGTTCCCGCATCGAGTACGCCAAATCCTTCGACGCCCCGTGGAACGAAGTTTTGCTTGCGCCGGATGGTGACCCCATCGGTTACAGAAAGATCGTCTTGTTGGATACTCCGCTGACCACGGGTTACGTTTCCCGCTTGGTCAAATCGACGGGGGCGGAGGTCTCCGTCGTCAAAAACCGCTATCCGTACGCCGACGTCTTCAAAAAGGTCGACCTTTCTTTGAACGCTTTGACGGCAACTTACCAAAAGATCAACAAATTCATATTCAGCGGGGCGGGCGCTGCTTCCCCCGTGGATCTTGCCAAACGCATCTCCGCCGGCGGTGAAGAAGAGTTTTTAATTCATTTTTACGTCCTCTTTGAGGCGGGCGCAATCTCGGTTGGGCAAGGCTTTGCCTTGTACGCCCGCCAAATGAGCGATCCTGCGGCATCCGTGCTGTATAAGCGCCTGATGGCGTTAAAAAAGATACTATGACCGTCTTCGCGCTGCAAGGGGACTATCTGTCCGAACTTACGTATATCGTCTGCGAGGAAGGTAAAGCGCTCGTTATCGACCCCGGTACGAGTGGCGAAAGGGTGCTTGCGGAGTGCGAGCGTCTTTCCGTTGAGCCTATCGCCGTCTTGTTGACGCACGGGCACGTCGACCACGCGCTTGGCGCCGCGGCGCTTCAAAGAGCGGGCGTCAAAGTGTATGCGCACAAAGAGGAAGTCAGCGTAATAAACAGCAAGGCAAACTTATCCGTTGCGCTTGGCTTTTCGATGGAAACATTTGCCCCCGACGTGACGGTAACGGACGGCGAAACGCTCCTTTTGGAGCCTTTTTCTGTCAAGGTAATCCATACGCCCGGGCATACGCAGGGCGGTGTGTGTTATTTGATGGAGGATGCGCTTTTTACGGGGGATACCCTTTTCTCGGGTTCGTATGGTCGCACCGATTTTCCGACGGGAGACGAGCAAGATTTGTTGTGCTCCATTGCAAACGAACTTTTTGAGCTTCCCGCAGAAACGAAGGTGTATGCCGGGCACGGGTTTGCTTCTCAATTCGCCGCGCCTTGCGAGCCGCAAACGACCATCGCTGAGGAATATTCCACTAATCCAATATTGAACTTGTTATGAAAATATCCGTTAAAACCAACTGCGAAAGCTTTAAAAACGAACTGGAAGAGGTGGTACGCGCGTTTGCTCCGTACCTTTTGCTTGCGGAAGACGGCGCCGTCGTCGTTGCCGATCTTACGGTTAACGGCGGCAAGGCAAAAACCCTCGTTTCCGCCGAGGGGTATCCCACTCGTTCCGGCGAGTACGCCGTGGATGAAAATTGGAGCGACCTTTACCGCAAGCGTTGCTTAAAGCGCTTTTTGAAGCGTGACCTTTACGATTTTCTTTCCTCCGTCGCAGGCGTTTCGCTTTCGTACGGTTCGCTGACGGGCATCCGTCCCACCAAACTTTTTTACGAACTCATTGACGAAGGAAAGGACCCAATGACGGAACTCGTCGATTACTTCCGCGTTTCTCCTTCCAAAACAAGTTTGCTTGCCGAGATCGTCGAATCGCAAAAAGGGATCATCGGCGCCGAAACGGAAAAGGCGGATTGGTTTGTCAATATTCCGTTCTGTCCGTCGCGTTGCCATTATTGCAGTTTTCTTTCCGAAGTCATTCGACCCAAAAAGAGCAATTTGCCCGCTTACGTGGATGCGCTGGTGCGCGATATCGAGTGCGTGCCGCCCGCTAAGCCACGCCGCGCCATTTACGTCGGCGGTGGTACCCCCACGTCTCTTTCCGCAGAGCAACTGGACGTCGTGCTCGCCGCCATCAAAGCAAACGGGGAAGAGTTCACCGTTGAGGCAGGTCGCCCCGAAACTTTGACGGAAGAAAAGGTCGCTGTTTTAAAACAGCGCGCCGTCACACGCGTTTCGGTCAATCCGCAAACCTTCAAACAGGAAACGTTGGACGTCATCGGGCGCCGTCACACGGTGGAAGATATCTTCAACGCATACCGCTTGGTACGCGACGCGGGCGGTTTGGACGTCAATATGGATTTTATCACCATGCTTCCCGGTGAAAGTTTTGAGGATTTCAAGCACTCGATGGACGTGGCGATCGATCTTTCGCCCGAAAACGTAACCATCCATTCTCTTTCAATCAAACGCGGTAGCATTTTTGCCGAAAACAAGTACGACAATTTCAGCGACGGCCTTGCCGAACGTATGTCCGATCACGCCAGAAACGCGCTTGAAAAAGCCGGATATCGCCCATACTACATTTATCGCCAGAAAAACACGTCCGGACGTTTGGAAAACGTCGGCTACGCAAAACCGGGCAAAGTTTGCAAGTACAACGTAGACATCATGGAGGAAACGCACGACATTTACGCGTCGGGCGCGGGCGCCATTTCCAAGCGCATTTTCGGCAACGGAAGGATCGAACGCCTTGCCGAAGTGAAGGAGATAAAAGGCTATCTTGAGCGCATCGACGAAATGATACAAAAGAAAATCGAATTTTTCCGAGATTAGTGCTTTACAACTTAGTTTTTTAATGTTATTATATTTACTGTACCTTGAGCTTGGTCTTACAAGTCGCTTTCGTATCACTACGCTCATGGCGAATATTTCTATCCAAACGGAGGTTTAATTATGGATAAAAGCGAAATTATTGCAAAGTATGCACGCAGTGAAGGCGATACCGGTTCCCCTGAGGTTCAGATCGCGCTCTTGACCGCAAGGATCGAAGCGCTCAACGCGCACCTTGCCGTTCACAAGAAGGACAACCATGGCCGTCGCGGTCTTTTGCAGATGGTCAGCACGAGAAAGAAGCTTCTGAACTATCTGAAGAACAACGACATCGAGCGTTACAGAGCGCTTATCGAGGCGTTGGGTCTGAGAAAGTAATGCGTTTACTGTCAAATAAGAGCGGGGAGACCTGCTCTTATTTGCGCTGTGGCATCGTGAACAGAAAAAACAGAGCGATTCCAGAGACGGTTTCGTTCTTTAGGAGGTAATATGGAAAGAAAGATTTACAAGACAATGATTGGTGGCAGAGAGGTTTCCGTCGAGGTCGGCGCGTACTGCGAGCAGGCAAACGGTTCCTGCTTGGTCAGGTGCGGCGATACCGCCGTGTTGACCAACGTGACGATGGCGGCTCAGCCCCGTGACGGCATCGATTTCTTCCCCCTCGGAGTTGACTTCGAAGAGAAGATGTATGCCGTAGGCAAGATCCCCGGCGGGTTCAAAAAGAGGGAAGGTCGTCCTTCCGATAAAGCGATCCTCGTGAGCCGCTTGATCGACAGACCTATCCGTCCGCTTTTCCCCAAGGGCCTTTTCAATGACGTTGCTGTCGTTTGTACCGCAATGAGTGTGGATACGGACATTCCGCCCGAGGTCTACGCAATGATCGGTAGCTCTATCGCGCTTTCGATCTCCGATATCCCGTGGGGCGGCCCGACCGGCTCGGTCGTCGTCGGCTACGTTGATGGCAAGTACGTTATCAACCCCAATTCCGCCGAGAGGGAAAAGAGCAAGTTGCACCTTTCCTTGTCCGGCACCAAGGACGCCATTATGATGGTCGAAGCCGGCGCCAGCGAGATCACCGAGGAAGAAATGCTCGGCGCGATCCTCTTCGGTCACGAGGAGATCAAAAAGATCGTTGCTTTCATTGAAAGCATCGCTGCGGATTGCGGCAAGCCCAAGACCACCAAGGTGGATATGTATTCCGTTCCCGCTGAGATCTCTCAGGCGGTCAGAGAGTACGCTTCCGAGAAGATGGACGCCGTCCTTACCCATTTTGACAGGTACGAGCGTCAAGCTTTGGAAGATGACCTCGACAAGGACGTGCAAGAGCACTTTGCCGAGATCTTCCCCAACTGCAAGAGGGAGATCTTCGACGCGATGTACGCTTTGAAGAAGGAAAAAGTTCGTTCCAAGATCATCAACGACGGCGTGCGTCCCGATGGCAGAACTCTTAAGGAGATCCGTCCTATCTGGTGCGAAGTCGGCGTGATGCCCCGCGTGCACGGCACCGGTGTTTTCACCCGTGGTTCCACGCAGGCTCTTACCACTTGTACCCTCGGCACCATCAGCGAGGCGCAAAAGCTTGAGAGCTTGGACGACGACGTGTTCAAGAGATATATGCACCACTACAACATGCCCCCGTACAGCACGGGCGAAGCCCGTCAGCTTAAGAGCCCGGGCAGACGTGAGATCGGTCACGGCGCTCTTGCGGAAAGGGCTTTGGAGCCTGTGCTCCCCAGCGAGCAGGATTTCCCCTACGCCATCCGCACGGTTTCCGAGATCTTGAGCTCCAACGGCTCCACTTCGCAGGCAAGTATCTGCGGTAGCACCCTTGCTCTTATGGATGCGGGCGTGCCCATCAAGGCACCCGTTGCCGGTATTGCAATGGGCCTCATCAAGGACGTTGAAAGCGGCAAAGTCGCAGTCATGAGCGACATCCAGGGACTTGAGGACTTCCTCGGCGATATGGACTTCAAAGTGGCAGGTACCAGAGAAGGTATCACCGCTATTCAGATGGATATCAAGATCAAGGGCATCGATGAGCAGATCCTCCGCACCGCTCTCGCTCAGGCGAAAGAGGGCAGGGAATTCATTCTTGGCAAGATGCTCGCCGTTCTTCCCGAACCGCGTAAGGAACTTTCCAAGTTCGCTCCCAAGATCATCTCCTTCCCGATCGACCCCGATAAGGTGCGTGAAGTCATCGGCAGCGGCGGTAAGACCATCAACAAGATCATCGAAGATACCGGCGTAAAGATCGACATCAGCGACGACAACATCGTCTTCATCGCCAGCCCGGATAGCGCAAGCGCGGATAAGGCTAAGAAGATCATCGACGCCATCTGCAAAGACCCCGAAAAGGGCGACGTGTACGAAGGTAGAGTTGCTCGCATCATCCCCATCGGCGCGTTTGTTGAGATCGCTCCGGGCAAGGACGGCATGATCCATATTTCCAAGCTTTCCAGCGAGAGAGTGGAGAAGGTCGAGGACGTTGTCAACATCGGCGACCTTGTCAGGGTTAAGGTTATCAAGATCGACGAGAAGAAGCGCATTGATTTGCGTTTGATGGAGATTCTGGAGAAGGCCGAATAAGCGAGCGCGTATAAGGGCGCATCTGCTTTGTTACTAACAAAAAAATTCCGCAGTTACGTACAAGGAGTACGCGCCTGCGGATTTTTTTTGTAGAGTCGCGCATCTGCAACCCTTCTCCGCGCTCGCTGGGGGCGCAACGTCGTTCGGCTTTGCCGACGCTACGCTATAACTTCGGATACGGTTAGAAGAGAGAGTCCTTTTGCGATGTAGGCTTCGATGATTTGGGGAAGGGCGGTGACGGTTTGCGTCTTGGGGTGCATTAGGATCAGGTCGCCGTTTTTGATGTTTTTTGTCGCGCGTTTTACAAGGAGCGGGACGTCCTTGTCTCGCCAATCGATGGTGTCCTTTGTCCACAGGATCATTTTTTGCCCCAAAGCGCGGCACGCCGCCACGGTGTTTTCACCAAAAGAACCAGAGGGCGGGGCGAACAAAAGGACGGGATTCCCCGTGATTTTTCGCAATAGTCGGTTGGTTTTTGCCATTTCCTCTTTGTTTTGTTCTAATGACAGTTTTGCGTGGTCTTTGTGGCTGTACCCGTGCGAGCCTATCTCGTGCCCGCCTTCGACGATCTCCAGGATGGTTTCCGCGTTGTCTTCTGCCCATATGCCGCCGATGAAGAAAGTTGCTTTTGCCGCATATTTACGAAGAATAGTCAGGATCTCCCGCACGACGTCCGCCCCTTCGTACACGTTGAAGGTGAGGGCGGCAGCCTCTCTTTGTTCGCTGCCTTTGTAGATGGCAAAGTTGCCCGCGTCCACGCTCTTTGTGTCTTGCGGATATGTCAGTTTTGTGGCAAAAAACAGGGCGGTGACCGTGAACAGCAGCACGATGGCGGAAAGGACGTCCGCAACCTTTCGCGGAAGGGGTTTCGAAAAGAGGGTTTTCGGCAATACTTTTTTCATGCTTGAAATATATGCTCAAAGCGAAAAAAGTTTGTAAAAAACTTCGGTACGTCTTTACATAATTTAAATAATTATGTATAATAGTCTTATGAACGAAATAATCGCTTTGCCAAACGGCATCCGCTTGGCTTATCAAAATATTCCGTATATTCATTCCGTTTCCCTCGGCGTTTTCGTAAAGATCGGCAGCAGAAACGAGCTTTCCACCGATAACGGCATTGCCCATTTTACAGAACACGTGCTTTTCAAAGGGACGGAAAAGCGTTCCGCTTTTGATCTCGTTAAGGAGATGGATTCTTTGGGCGCCAATATGAACGCCTTTACTTCCAAGGAACTTACCGGTTTTTACTTCCAATGCATCGACGACACCGTTGACGAATGCGCGGACGTCTTGTCCGATCTTCTTTTGCATTCCACTTTCCCTGCCGAAGAGGTGGAGAAGGAGCGCGGCGTCGTGCTGGAAGAGATCGATATGGTTTACGACATCCCGGACGATCTTTCGCAGGAGCTTTGCTCCGCCTCTTTTTGGAAGGAGCATCCTCTTGGCAAAAACATTCTCGGCACGAGGGAGAACGTTGAGCGCTTCACCCGTGACGACGTGATCTCCTTCGTTTCTTCCCATTACGTAGCGGAAAACATCGTCGTATCCGTTTGCGGCAACATTTCGCGCGAAAGAGCGGTGGAAGTGGTTTTGAAATATTTCAACTTTCCTTCCCGCCCCGTGCAAAAGCGTTCCTTTGAATTTCCGGCGGCGCGCGGCGGCAAGGTGGAAGCTTGCTTCAAAGAGATCGAGCAAGCAAACCTCACCATCGCGTTCCCTTCGCTTTCTTATGCGGACCCTCGTCTTCTCGGGGTGTCGGTTTTGTCTTGCGCTCTCGGCGGTGGGATGAGCAGCATCCTTTTCCAAGAAGTGCGTGAGAAGCTCGGTTTGGTTTACTCGGTGTACAATTATCTTTCCACCTACGAGGACACGGGCGCGCAATGCATCTACCTCGGTACCAATCCGAAAAATCTCAAAAAAGCCGTTGACGCGGTCAAAAAGTGTATTGACGGTTTTTGCAAAAGCGGGATGGATGAGGAGTCCTTCCATCGCGCCAAACAACAGGTCAAAGGCAGCTTGACCCTCGGCGGGGAGAGCAGTATGTCTTTGATGCGCACAAACGGCAAGTCCGCGCTTTTCCTTAACCGTCCGTTTGACGTGGACGAGCGTCTTGCCATTTTGGAAAAGTTGGATAGGGAAGAGGTCAACGCAATGATCCCCGCCTTCTTTAAAACCAACGAAGTCGGCGTAGGGTACGTCGGCAAACGAACGAGTTTTGACTTAACGGAGATTTACAAATGACTGAAAGAAGACCACAAAAACACAATGCGAGAGATAGACGCGTAAGCTTCCTGCTTCCGCTCTTTGTCTTTTTGGCGCTCCTTTTCGTTTTGCTTTCGATGATCGGTTTGTTCGGAAGCACGCTGAAGGGTTTCTTCCTCGGCGTTTTCGGTTTTGGCGGCTATGCGATCGCATCCGCTGCCATCCTCCTTTTTATCTTCAAAACCTTGCGCGTTTTCAAAAAAGGCGTTAAGGTGAGGACGGTCGCTTACATAGTCGTTCTTTCCGTCGTTGCGTTCGTATATTTGCAGATCATCACTTCGCATGCGGAATTCAGCGAGCTTGAGACCGAAAGCTTTTCCGCTTATTTAAGCACCTGTTTCCACGCCGGCGTCGGCACCGGCGGCGGTTGGCTCTTTGCCATTCCCGCTTATCCGTTGCTTTCTTTGATGGGCAAGTATTCCGCCATCGTGGTGGCCGTCTTGTTCGTCATCATTTTGTTCTTCGCGTTGTTCCCCTTTATGCGCGGCGCCAAAATTACCGGTGGCGCTCGTCCCGAAAAGGCGCAAAAGCAACCCAAGCAAGAAGCCGCCCGTCCCGAAGCAAAGAAGCTTTCGCTCTTTGTGGACAAGGTCCGTCCCGGACAAAAGGACGCGCAAAAGATCAAGACGAAAGGCCTTTTTGCGAAAAAGGGCCCGGAACCCGAGTTTTTCGATTACAGCGACAACCGTCCTTTGACCGCTTCGGAAGGGGTGATCCCCGAGCCGCAACCTACCCAGTTTGACGTTTACGGCGGCAGGAAGGCAAACGACGATGGGGAAGATTACGACGATTATTATTCCGCGCCTCGCGCCGATAAGACGCGTTCGCCCCTCTTTGATGATGAGGAAGATAACGGCGCGGACGATATGCCCGCCTTCGTTAGGCGCTATGCAAGCGACCGCGCGCAGGCAAATCGCACCCTTTACGGTGACGACGCTTTGTCCGGCATTCCCGAGGAGCCGCGTTTCGATGCGCCCAAAAAGGAAGAAGCCCCCGCCGAGCAGCCCAAAGCAGCTCCGACGGAGCCGCCTATCTCCAAGTTGAGGGAACGTCAGGGCAAGCCCACGCCGCGTTTGGACGGCATTATTGAGAACATGTCCGACTTG
Source organism: Clostridia bacterium (assembly GCA_017615495.1). Classification (GTDB taxonomy): domain Bacteria; phylum Bacillota; class Clostridia; order Christensenellales; family CAG-1252; genus CAG-1252. Next base: position 19,965 of record JAGAAA010000058.1, on the reverse strand, counting down.
CAGCGTTTGCGCGAAAAGGAAAACAACGCCCCCAAGCGCACCCGCTTCATCGGCGAAGAGCCCATTGCGAATGAGCCGGTCGTTGAACAAAAGGAAGAAGCCCCCGTTAAGACGGAACTTCCGCCCGAGCCGACCGCATCCTTCCGCGCTTCCGTTGAGCCGGTAAAACCGGCGGAGCGTCCTTCTTCCATCGATTTCCGTCCGCCTGTGGCGCCCGCCAAGCCCACCATCACGCCGCGCGAGTCTTCCTATCTCCATCCGGTAGAGGAAGAGCCTTCGCCCGTTGAACAGCAGCCCATGAAATCGGAGCCTGCCGTTGAGGAGCCCCGCGTAGCGGAAAGCAAGTTCACTTCTGCCTTTGAAGCGAAACCCGCGCCCGCCGCGCGTCCTTCGGATATGTTTGAGGCGGATACCCCCATCGCACGTCCGACGCGCAAACCGCGTTCCGATATCGGCGGCACGCATCACACGCACGATGAGTCCGGTTACATTGACCCCAAAAAGGTGCAACAGATGAACATCGACCAAATCGCGCAGGAGGAAGAGCAACTTCCGCCCGCGCGTCCCTATACGCCCCCGCCCGTTAGCCTTCTTACCGAATATCCCACCATTCAGGACGACGAGGACGTTGAAGAGCGGGGCAGAAGCCTTGTGCAGGCGCTTGCTTCCTTCCATATCAATTCCGAAGTCATCGACCACAAGACCGGTCCGACCTTCACGCAGTTTGCCGTCACCTTGCCGGACAATATGTCGGTCAACAAGTTGACCCCGCTGGAAAAGGATATCAAGCGCAAACTCAAGGTGGATAAAAACATCAGAATCATTTCCTCGGTGCCGGGGCTGGACGCCGTCGGTATCGAGGTGCCCAACGCCAAGACTTCGATGGTCGGGCTGCGTTCCATCATCAATTCGCCCAATTTTGCCAAGGAAGGCAAGTTGTACTTTGTTATCGGCGTCAACGTCAGCGGGCAAGCGATCTACGGCGATCTGTTGAAAATGCCGCACCTTTTGGTGGCAGGCTCCACCGGCAGCGGTAAGAGCGTCGCCTTAAACGTGATGATCACCAGCATTATGTACCATTATTCGCCTGAATTCGTTCGCTTTATTATGGTCGACCCCAAGAAGGTGGAACTTTCGGTGTATAAGGACATGCCGCATATGTTGATGCCCAGCACCGTTACCGAAACCGATAAGGCGGTCAACGCTTTGAATTGGGCGGTCAACGAGATGGAGCGCCGTTATCAACTTTTGGGTGAAAACGGTTGCCGCAACCTCGGTGAATATAACGCCATGCAAAAGAAGAAGGGCGAAAAGGGCCTGTACTACATCGTCTTCATCGTGGACGAAATGGCGGACTTGATGCTTGCGGCAAAGCGTGAAGTGGAAGAAAAGATCAGCCGCATCACCGCCAAAGCGCGCGCGGCGGGCATCCACCTCGTTATTGCAACGCAACGCCCCTCCGTGGACGTCATCACGGGTACGATCAAAAACAACATTCCTTCGAGAATTGCGTTTAAGGTAACTTCCTTTACCGATTCCAAGACCATTTTGGATCGCGGCGGCGCGGAATCCTTGTTCGGCAACGGCGATATGCTTTATATGGCGCCAGAAGGCGGCGATCCCATCCGTTTGCAAGGTCCGTACATCAACGACGAGATCGGGCCCATCGTTTCTTTCATCAAGGAGCACAACGACGCGCGTTACGATTCCGCGGCGGAAAAGGTGATCCAAGCGGATAAGGAAGTCCCGGCGGAAAACACCAAGGGGCAGGATCCTGAAAGCGAGGACGACGGCGAAGACCCGTTGTTCGGCTCGGCGCTTTTGTATTTTATCAACAACGGTCAAGCTTCCATTTCCAAGTTACAGATCAAGTACCACATCGGGTACGGCAGGGCGGCGAGGATCGTGGAAACGATGGCGGAAAGAGGGTATCTCGGTCCCGCCGAAGCGGGCAATAAATCACGTCAGGTGATCATCACCCTTGACGAGTATTACCAGCTGTACGGCGAAGACGGCATCGACGGGGACGAAGCAAGATGAAAGTAGGCGCCATTTCCCTCGGATGCGATAAAAACCGCGTGGATACCGAGCGATTGCTCGGCTTCGTGCTTCAAGCGGGGCACCGGATCGTAAACGACGTTGACGAAGCGGACGCCGTCATCGTCAACACTTGCGCCTTTTTGCAAAGCGCGGTCAAGGAGAGTTTGGACACCGTCTTTGAAGCGCGCTCGCACAAAAACGTCAAGTATTTGATCGTGGCGGGTTGCTTGCCGATGCGTTATCTTTCGGAACTGACCGCGGCTGACGGGCTCAAGGAAGCGGATGCGCTCCTTGACAATTCCTGTTACGACCGCATCGGGGAGGTTCTTACGAAACTTGAAAAAGGCGAAAAGGTCGTCATGACCAACGCCGGCGGGCGCGAGCGCGTGGAAAGCCGCGTGGTCACCACCCCGTACCATTACGCTTACCTCAAGGTTTCGGACGGGTGCGACAACAAGTGCACCTTCTGCGCAATCCCGGGCATACGCGGCGCGTACGCAAGCACGCCCATCGAAAGCCTGGTAAAAGAGGCGGACGGGCTTGTCGGTCAAGGCGTCAAAGAGTTGATCCTCGTCGCGCAGGACGTAACGCGTTACGGCTCCGACCTTTACGGGGAGCCAAAGCTTATCGATCTATTGCGCGCGCTCATCGCACTTCCGGTGGAAAAGATCCGCTTGCTGTATTGCTATCCGGATATGTGCACGGACGAACTGATCGATTTCATCGACAGCGAACCCAAGATCGCCAAGTACTTAGATATGCCGATGCAACACGCGTCGGACGGCGTGCTTAAGAGGATGAACCGCCGCGACAACCGTCGTTCGCTTTTGGATAGGATCGCTTACATTCGCGGCAAAAAAAGCGGTATAGCCATCCGCTCGACCTTTATGGTGGGCTTCCCGCAGGAAACGGAAGAAGAGTTTGAAGACTTGCTTTCCTTCTTGGAGGAGGCGCGTTTGGACAACGTGGGCTTCTTCGCTTATTCCAAAGAGGAGGGCACGCCCGCCGCTCGCATGAAAGGACAGGTACCGCAAAGCGTGAAGAAGCAAAGGCTCAAAAAAGCGGAAGCCTTGCAATCCGCCATTGCGGAGCAAAAAGCAAAAGAAAAGGTCGGAACGGTGCTTTACGTCACGTACGACGGCATCGATTACGACAAACAATGTTTTTACGGGCATACGGAAAGGCTTTGCCCCGACGTGGACGCAAAAGTCTACTTTACGTCGGATGAGCCCATCGAGATCGGCGAAAGCTATCCCGTCCTCGTAAAAAAGACCAAAAAACTTGACTTGTACGGACAAACCGTAAGGAGCAAACAATGAATTTGCCTACTAAACTGACGTTATCGAGAATTGCGGCGATCCCGGTGATCGTAGCTCTCTTTTACGTCGTATTTCCTTATCATTATCTTGTGGCGGGGCTTTTGTTCGTCGCCGCGGCGCTTACCGATATGATCGACGGCAAGATCGCCAGAAAGCGTTGCCAAGTGACCGATCTCGGCAAGCTTCTCGACCCCATCGCGGATAAGGTGCTCGCCTGCACCGTGCTCATTATGGAAGCGGCAAACGGCGACGCAATGATGTTTTTCAATCCGCCCGTGGGCGTGATCTTTACCGCTGTCATCGTTGGCAGGGAAGTTTTGATCGGCGCCTTCCGCACCATTGCGGCAAGCAAAGGGATGATCCTTGCGGCGGATAAGTTCGGCAAGGTAAAAACCGCGCTTCTCAACACGGCGATACCCCTTATGATGATCTCGGAGTTTCACGTCGTGGTCAAGATCGTGGGCAACGTCGTTTTTGCAGCGGCGTTTGTGTTTACCGTGATATCGGGCGCAAATTATCTTATCAAAAACCGTAAGGTGCTTTCGCAACAAGCCCAAAAGGAGGAAAAGGATGCTTGAAAAAATGATCTTCAAAGTGTTCGGTTCCACCGAGCAGGAAGTTCGCAAAGCCCTTTCGGACGCGGGGATCACACCGCTTCTCGTGGAGGTGGATTGCCTCGACGCCAAGATCGTGGTCACTTGCGAAGATAGGCAAAAGGACGACCTTGCAGTCCGCATTTACGGCGTTTTCCCCGGTTGCGTTTACCGCGAAGGGGAGGGCACTCTTGCCGAAACGGTGCTGGAACGCTTGCGCCTTTACGATCAGACCCTTTCCGTGGCGGAAAGCTTGACGGGCGGCATGATCGCAAGCGCGCTCGTGGACGTGCCCGGTTGCAGCGAATGCTTTATGGAAGGGATCGTCAGTTATTCCAATCAAGCCAAGATCTCGCGTCTTGGCGTAAACAGAGCCACCCTCAACACCTTCGGCGCCGTATCCAAACAAGTTGCCTGCCAAATGGCAAGTGGGCTTTTAAGAGAGGGCGTAAACTACGCGGTTTCCACCACGGGCATTGCGGGGCCGGGCGGCGGCAGTGAGGAAAAACCTGTCGGGCTCGTCTACATCGGCGTTGCGGACGAGGTAAAGTGCTCGGCGACCGAATGCAGGTTCGAGGGCTCGCGCGAGGAGATCAGAAGGCTTTCGGCAAACACCGCGCTTTTCCTGTTGTGGAAAAGACTCGTTAAGCCTATTGACTTCGATTCTATGGTCATAGAGTAACTTGTCCTTCGGGCTCGTTGCTTTATTATAAATATATTTTTAGGAGAACGATTATGAACGAAAACGAAAAAACGAACGGAACTCATATCGACGAAAAGAAGCTTGAAGAAAAGCGCAAAGCTTTGGAACAAGCGATCCAACAAATTGAAAAAGTACACGGCAAAGGTTCCATTATGAAACTCGGCGACGGCTACAGCGTCAAAGTGGACGTGATCCCCACCGGGTGCCTTGCTTTGGATAACGCTCTCGGAATAGGCGGCTTGCCGCGCGGCAGGATCGTGGAGATCTACGGACCGGAATCCAGCGGTAAAACCACCGTTTCTTTGCACGTCGTTGCGGAAGCGCAAAAGCTTGGCGGCACCGCGGCTTTCATTGACGCGGAGCACGCGCTCGACCCCGAGTACGCAAAGAAGCTTGGCGTTAACACCGAGGACCTCTATATCTCTCAGCCGGACAACGGCGAGCAAGCGCTCGACATCGCCGATTACCTCGTCAGAAGTAACGCGGTGGATATCATCGTCATCGACAGCGTGGCGGCGCTTACTCCCAAGTCGGAGATCGAAGGGGATATGGAACAGCAAAACGTTGGCGTGCAAGCAAGGTTGATGTCCAAGGCGCTCCGTAAGTTGACTGCCATCATCAACAAGAGCAAAACTTGCGTGATCTTCATCAACCAGCTTCGTGAGAAGGTGGGCGTGATGTTTGGCAACCCTGAGACCACCACGGGCGGCAAGGCGCTTAAGTTCTATTCCAGCGTGCGTTTGGACGTCCGCAAGAAGGATGCTGTCAAAGACGGCGGCGTGATCATCGGTAACAAGACGGCGGTCAAAGTTGTGAAGAACAAGCTTGCGCCTCCGTTCCGTACGGCGGAATTTGAGATCATCTTCGGTCAGGGCATTTCCAAAGAAGGCAGCTTGGTTGACCTCGCCATCGAGAAGGGCGTCCTCGTCAAAAGCGGTTCTTGGATCAGCTACAACGACGAGAAGATCGGTCAGGGCAGAGAAAAAGTCATCGCTCTGTTGAAGAGCAATCCCGATCTTTATAACGAGATCGAAACGCTCGTCAAGGAAAAGCTTGACAGCGCAAATTAAGGTAACAGCGGGATAGATCCCGTTACAAATATATTTTAGGAGGAAACAACACATGATATTTGGCAATTTATTGAGTGTTTCTTCCGCAGTTGTTGGCGTAATTTCCGGTGTGGTCGCGCTGATCATCGGCGCGGCGGTCGGCATCGTCGTATACAAATTCGTGATCGACAAGAAATTAGGCAACGCTCAAGCGGAAGCGGCAAGAATATTGGAGGACAGCAGACAAGAAGCTAAGTCAATGCGCAAAGAAGCCTTGATCGAGGCGAAGGAAGAACAACACAGACTTCGCACGGAGGTGGATAGGGAAGTGCGCGAAAGACGCGCCGAGGTGCAAAAACTCGAGCAACGCGTCGCGGCAAGAGAAGAAGCTCTTACCAGAAAAGAAGACACCCTTGATAGGCGCTTGACCGACGTGGAAAACGCCCAAGCGGCTTTGAACGTCAGGGAGCAGGACATCGTCCGCAAAGAAAACGAAGTTGCGGAATCGCACAACAAAATGCTTGTGGAACTTGAAAAGGTTTCCGGTATGTCGCGCGACGAAGCCAAAAACGAGCTCCTTGAAAACATGCTCGACGACGCCAAGCGCGACGCCGTGCAAATGGCAAAGGAGATCGAGGCGGAAGCCAAGGAAAACGCCGAGGCAAAAGCGCGTGAGCTCGTTACGATGGCGGTGCAAAGATGCGCCACCGATCACGCAAGTGAGATCGCGGTTTCCGTGGTACCCCTTCCCAACGATGAAATGAAGGGCAGGATCATCGGACGTGTGGGTCGTAACATCCGCGCCTTTGAAAACGCCACCGGCGTTGACGTCATTATCGACGACACCCCGGACGTGGTCACCATCTCCGCGTTCGATCCGGTCAGAAGGGAGATCGGTCGCGTAGCGCTTGAAAAGCTTATGAGCGACGGCAGGATCCATCCCGCCCGTATCGAAGAGACCGTGGAGAAGGTCAAAAACGAGATCGACAACCAGATGAAGGACGCCGGCGAAGAAGCCGCCTTCGAAGTTGCGGTTTACGGCTTACATCCCGAACTTGTTAAGATCCTCGGTCGTTTGAAGTTCAGAACGAGTTACGGTCAAAACGTGTTGAAGCATTCCATTGAGGTTTCGCACCTTGCGGGCATCCTTGCGGCGGAGATCGGCGCGGACGTCAAGATCGCAAAGCGCGCGGGCTTGCTTCACGATATCGGTAAGGCGGTAGACCACGAAGTAGAGGGTACGCACGTTGCCATCGGTGTGGAGCTCGCCAAGAAGTTCAAAGAAAGCGAAGCGGTCATCCACGCCATTGCGGCGCACCACGGCGACGTGGAAGCCAAGACGGTGGAAGCGGTCATCGTGCAAGCGGCGGACGCCATCAGCGGCGCGCGTCCCGGCGCACGCAGAGAGTCGCTTGAAAACTACGTCAAGAGGCTTGAAAACATTGAAAAGATCGCCAATTCCTTTGAGGGCGTTGAACAGTCCTTCGCCATCCAGGCAGGCCGTGAGATCAGAGTTATGGTCAAGCCCGAAAAGGTGGACGACAGCAAGACCTACTTCATCGCTAAGGAGATCGCCAAGACGCTTGAAAACGAGCTTGAGTATCCCGGTCAAATCAAAGTCAGCGTTATACGCGAGCTTCGCAGCGTAGAATACGCCAAGTAGGCGTCGACGTATAAAAGGGCATATACTTCGCTAACGACCTCGTCGCCAAGCAGTTACGTACACTTAGTACGCGCCTACTTGGCGGCTCGGAGCGCGCTCGTCTCTACCCCTTTCTTCGTCGTCGCCAGAGTGAAAAACTTTGTGACTTATGCTGGCGCATAACGGGATTTTGAGGAAGACGCAATGAATTGCGTGGAGAATCGCGTATAACAAAAAAAAGAAGCCTTGCGAAAGCAAGGCAACTTGGCAGGGGAGACGTGATCGCGAGGAGCGAAGCGACGGAATAGTGAGCAAGAATGCTTGCATTCGATTTGCGAACGTCACATGCAACGTGGATCCGTAAGGAGACACAAGGTTGCGTGGAGAATCGCGTAAAAGCAAAAAAAGAAGCCTTGCGAAAGCAAGGCAACTTGGCAGGGGAGACGCGATTCGAACACGCAACCAGCGGTTTTGGAGACCGCTGCTCTACCATTGAGCCACTCCCCTAAGAAAACAATAGTTATTATAAAATATATAAGGAGCTAAGTCAATCGATTTTTATGGATAAATACAAACTTGGCATCGTCGGCGCGGGGAACATGTCCTCCGCCATCACAAAAGGAATTTTGACAAACGGCGTCCTGGAGCCGCAGGAGATCATCGTCAGTGATCTGTCGGATGAAAAACTCGCGCAGGCAAAGGAACTTGGCGTTGCCGTAACGAAGGACAACGTGCTTTTGTCAAAGAGCGTTGAGTACTTGCTTTTTGCCGTAAAACCGCAAAGTTTCCCCGATATCGCGGCGGAACTTAAGCAAGGTTTTGCGCCCAAAGTGATCTCCATTATGGCTGGCGTTACCGTCGCCACGTTGAAGGAAAAACTCGGCGCGAAAAAGATCTGTCGCGTTATGCCCAACACCCCGTGTATGATCGGCAGCGGTATGAGCGCGCTTTGCTTTTGCGGCTACGACGAGGAAGAAAAGGAGTTTCCGCTTGCGGTATTTTCCGCTTTGGGCGAGATCATTGAGCTTGAGGAAAAGAAGTTTGACGCCGTGACCTCGGTCAGCGGCAGCGGTCCCGCCTATGCGTATATGTTCGCGCAGGGCATGATCAAAGGCGGAATGAACGGCGGCTTGAACTTTGAGGAAGCAAAAAAGCTTACGCTGGCGACCTTGATCGGCGGCGCTCGCATGATAGGCAATTCCGATAAGAAGATAGACGATTTGATCGACGCCGTTTGCAGTAAGGGCGGCACCACCATTCAAGCCGTGGCATATTACAGATTGGCGGGCTTGGAGGAGACCATCGCGGAAGGCGTTGACCGTTGTCGCGCGCGTTCGGTGGAGATGAGCAATCCCGGTTCGCAAACCGCCGTAAAGATGTATACGGACGGCGCTTGCAGCGGCAACCCCGGTCCGGGCGGATACTGCGCCATCCTGACCTTCGGCGATGTGGAAAAGGTGGTCAGCGGCGGTGAGGACAGCACCACAAACAACCGTATGGAACTGATGGCGGTCATCAGTGGTTTGGAATCCATCAAAAAGCCGCGTTGCGTCATTGAAGTACACAGCGATTCCGCCTACGTGGTCAACGCCGTCAACAACGATTGGCTCAAAAACTGGCAGGCGCGTCGTTGGGCGGACGTCAAAAACGTCGATTTGTGGAAAAAACTTGTCAACTTGCTTGCGGCGCACGACGTTCGCTTTATCAAGGTGAAAGGTCATTCGGACGACGAAATGAACAATCGTTGCGACGAGATCGCTCGTAAAGAGTCGCAAAGTCGCGCGGAGAAATAATGGAAGAAAAGGAATTACGTACCCGGGCGGAAGAGCAGGGCGCCATTCCGGAGTCGGGCAAGAAAAAGTCTGTTTGGAACAAAAAGAGAGTAATACGCTTTCTCGTTTGCGTGTTTGCGGTGCTGGTCACCACAACTTTCCTTGCACTTTCTTACCCGTATTTGTCCATTATGGTGCTTTCCATCGTCTTCGTCGCCATCGTAGGGGTTGCGGCTCTTGCTTTTACCGCTTTGTTTAAAGGGTGGGAAACGGCGTTTAAGCTTTCCGTCACCACCTTTTACATCGGCGCGATCTTCCTCGTGGTTTACTTCGCTCTGCATCGCAGCGGGTTTATGTCCTCCATCAATTCGGCGGACGACGTCGTAAATTACATAAACAATTCGGGCGGCGTGGCGGAAGTGATCTTCGTGGCGGCAAACTTTTTGCAAGTTACCGTCATTCCCATCCCCAGCACCATTACCACGACGGCGGGCGCTATCCTCTTTGATGGGATATGGAAACCGCTGTATCTGACGGTCATCGGGCTGGTTGCGGGCTCAATGTTCGCGTTTTTTCTCGGCAGAGTGTTCGGCGTGCGTTTCGCCAATTGGCTGGTGGGGGAGAAAACGATCAAAAAGTACAAGAACATGACCAAAGGGCGCGACAAGATCGTGCTGTTTTATATGTTTTTGTTCCCGTTTTTCCCGGATGATTTCCTCTGCATTCTCGCCGGTATGACCGATTACACGTACGTGGGCTTCTTCCTTTTGCAGGTGTTTAGCCGTACGATCGGGGTGCTGACGACGATATTGATCGCAAAAGGCGTGGTTTCCATCCCCTTTTACGGGTGGTGGCTGCTGTTATGGGCGGTGATCATCGTGGCGGTGGTGGTGCTGTTTATCCTTACGATAAAGTACAGCGAAAAAATCGAAAACTTCATTATGAAGATCATCGATAAACTCACCTTCGGCCGCGCCAACAAAAAGAAAACGGAGCAAGCCGCGGAGACGGAAGAGGGCGCAACTGCGCTTGCCGAAACGTCGGCTTTGTCAAATAACGTAACGGAAGCGTCCGAGGACGGACCTTCTGATCAAGGAGAAAAAAATGTGCATTAAAAATATCGACCCGATCGCATTCGAAGTGGGCTCATTGTCCGTGCGGTGGTATGGAATTTTTATTACCCTCGCCATTTTGATCGGGTACGGCGTTGCGTGCCTAAACGCAAAAAAGAGAGGGCTTTCGATGGATTTTATGTTGGAACTGTTCCTTTGGGTGGTTCCCTTTGCCATCGTGTTTGCCCGTTTGGCTTACGTTTTGTTCCATCCGGCGGATTTTGCCGTGCATAGCGCTAAGGACATCGGTCAGATCTTTGCGATATGGGAAGGCGGCATCACCATCCTCGGCGCCATTCCCGGCGGCGCGCTTGGCGCCTTTATTGCCTGCAAACGCAACAAAGTGCGCGTTTCCACCGTTTTGGACGTCATTGCTCCGGGATTGGTGCTCGGACAGGCGCTCGGCAGGTGGGGCAACTTTGCCAATCAGGAACTTTACGGAATGGCGGTGACAAACCCAGCTTATCAAAAGTTTCCGTTTGCCGTCTTTATTGACGCGGAAAACGGATGGTTCCAAGCGACGTTCTTTTACGAGATGGTTTTGAACCTCATCGGGTTTGCGATCCTGATGTGCGTTTTTTACCGCTCCAAAAAGAACCTGATGACTTTTATGACCTATCTCGTTTGGTATATGGTGGTCCGCGCGATCATGGAGGTTTTCCGTTCCGACGCGGTCATAGTGGGCAGCGTCCGCATCGGCGTGCTCGGCTGTTCCATTGCGGCGGGTCTTGCGATGATCTTGACCATTTTGATCTACGTAAACAAAATACATACCGGTAAGGTCACTTTGCCGGAAGTGAAAAGCGAAGAAAAAGGAGAAATAAAATGAGAAATCTGACGTTGCTCACGGACTTTTACGAGCTGACCATGATGTACGGCTATATGAAGTGCGGTCAAAAGGACAAAGAAGCCGTTTTCGACCTCTTTTTCAGAGGCAGGGAAGAGCTTTCCTACGCCGTTGCGGCGGGCTTGGAACAAGCGATCGACTATATCAAAAACATTAGCTTCAGCGAGGATGACATAGCGTATCTTCGCGGTTTGAATTGCTTTGACGAAGAGTTTCTTTCGGAACTGCGTAAATTCAAGTTCACCGGCGATATTTACGCGGTCAAGGAAGGTACGATCATCTTCCCGTACGAGCCCATTTTGATCGTCAAAGCGCCCATTTTCCAAGCGCAATTCGTAGAGACCGCGTTGTTGACCTTGATCAATCATCAAACCTTGATCGCAACCAAGGCGTCCAAGATCGCAAACAACACCAAAGCGGCGGTATTGGAGTTCGGTTTGCGTCGCGCGCAAGGTCCGGACGCCGGTATTTACGGCGCGAGGGCGGCGATCATCGGCGGTTGCGCGGCAACCTCCAACGTCATTGCGGGCAAGATGTTTGACATCAAGGTTTCCGGTACCCACGCGCACAGCTGGGTGATGAGCTTTGAAGACGAGATCACGGCGTTCCGCAAATACGCCGAGCTTTATCCCGATAATTGCTTGCTTTTGGTGGATACGTACAACACCTTAAAGAGCGGCGTTCCCAACGCGATCAAGGTGTTTGACGAGCTTCGCGCCAAAGGTCACGAGCCGGTGGGTATCCGCATCGACAGCGGTGACTTGGCGTACCTTTCCAATCAGGCGAGAAAGATGCTTGACGAAGCGGGTTATCCCAACGCAAAAATTTGCGCTTCGGGCGACATAGACGAAAACGTTTTGATCGCTTTGAACTCGCAAAACGCAAAGATCGATACCTACGGTATCGGCACCAAACTGATCACGAGTTTTTCCAACCCGAGTCTGGGCGGCGTTTACAAGCTCGCGGCAATTGAAAAGGACGGGGTGCTCGTGCCCAAGATCAAGATCAGCAACACCATCGAAAAAGTCACCAATCCCGGTCTTAAAAAGGTGGTCCGCTTCTACGACAAAAAGACCAAGATGGCGATCGCCGACTTGATGCTTTTGATCGACGAGCCCAATCCCGACGGCTCGCCGTACATGATCTTCGACCCCGAAAATCCGTGGAAGAAAATGACCATTGAAAACTACTATGTAGAAGAACTTTTGGTCAAGGTTTTCGACCGTGGCGAACAGGTGTATTTCTCCCCCGAGATCAAGGAGATCGCCGCCTATCACAAGCGTTCTTCGGCGTCCTTCTGGGAGCAGTACAAGAGGGTCACTCTTCCCGAAATTTTCAAGGTCGACCTTTCTGAAAAACTTTACGAAACCAAGCAAAAATTGCTTGCCGAAAACAAGGGTTGATCAATCGTCAAAAAACTCGATTTTTCCGTCATTTTTGCCGCTTTTTGATTGCGCGTTGCGCAGGAGGGAAGCGGCACTCATTTTTTCACCCGAAAAGTCGGTTTTAACCTCGTTTACACGCGCCTGTTCCGCAAGGTAACTTCGCTCCGCTTGCGAGAGTTCTCCTTCTGGCAGATCAAGCTCTCTGTTTGCCTTTTTTACAAAGTCCCGTCGAAAGGTTTCGACGTAGTCGTTGACGTCTTCCAAAACGCGGTCGGCGTTTGGGTTGTGCAATCCCTTAAAATAGGCGATCCATTTGGATTTGAAGATCATAAGGCGGTCTTCTTCCAGTTGGATCTTCTTTTTGAGTTCGCTTTCCAGTTCGTTTTTGACCTGCATCGCCTTGAGAATGGCGCCGGAGACTCGTTCTTCGTTGCGGTGATATTCGCCGTTTTTGGCGTAAAGATAGTCGTTTTCCTCTTTGAGCCGATTGATGTGGTCTTCGAGTTCGCGCAACTTGCTTTCGTTGTATTCCGTCGTTTTGTGAAGGTAGGCGTCCACTTCTTTTTTGTCGTAGCCCCTGATTGCCGTTTTAAATTTTCCCATACATTTACCTCGCGTTCAGTTTACGACGCTTGAAGGGGAAAAGAAGAGGGAAGAAAACGCAAAGATCGGGCTTTTTGTCTTACTTTGTCAAACGCTTTTCTATCTCCTTTAAGGCAAAGAGAAATTTCTTTGCGTCGTTTAGATCGTTCTCATAGCCGAAGCTTGCGCGCACCAAGCCTTCGCGGTTCGTTTTTAGCGTTTTATGAAGCAGAGGGGCGCAATGCAAGCCGGAACGGACGGCAATGCTGAATTCTTGGTTCAATACGTCTCCCACCGTTTGACTGTCCGCCGCTTCAAGGGAAAAAGAAAGGATGGGGCTCCCCGCAACGGAGTACACTCGGTAACTTGTTTCGGAAAGTTTTTCGTGCAGGTAAAAGGAGAGTTCCGCAATGCGTTTTTCTATTTTGCCAAAGTGCTTTTTCGTCCATTCGATCCCCGCGCCGAGCGCCGCAATGCCGGGGAGGTTCAGCGTTCCCGCTTCCAAACTTTCGGGCGGGTCCTTGGGCTGGTAAAGAAAGTCGCTTTCCGTCCCCGTCCCGCCGTACATCAATGGATTGACGAAGATCCTTTTGGAAAACACCAAAAAGCCGCATCCCATCACGCCGTGAAGCCCTTTGTGCGCCGCGCCGCACAGCATATCCGCCCCGATTTTGTCAAAGGAGAAGGGGATGTGCCCCAACGCTTGCGCGCCGTCCACCAGAAGTTTTACGCCTTTTTTGGCGCATATTTCGCCTATTTCTCGAAGGGGCGGGGCGTAGCCGATCACGTTACTCATTGCCGTGACGGCGACGAGGCTCGTTTTTTCGGTGACGGCGCCTTCGATATCGTCGGCGGTGACGATCCCGTCTGTTCCGTCCGCAATAGTAAGGGTGATCAGCCCTTCTTTTTGTAACATATGCAGCGGGCGAAGGACGGAATTGTGCTCCAAAACCGTGGTCACAACGTGGTCGCCCGGGCGCACCGTTCCGAGGATGGCAAGATTGAGTGCTTCGGTGCAGTTTTTTGTGAAAACCACGTTGGCGTGTTTTGCGTCCGCGAAGCGCAAAACGGCGTCCCTCGTCCGTCCCACGGTCATTGCGGCGCGGATGGCTTCGTCGTGACTGCCTCGTCCGGGATTGGCGCTGTGACGCAAAGCGTCAAGGACCGCCTTTTTTACGACGGACGGCTTGTAGCGGGAGGTTGCGGCGTTGTCAAAATTGATCATGTTCACATCTCCTTTTGCGCGTTTAATATATTATATTGAGCGCGGAGAAGTAGCGTTCTTACAAAGGAGAAAGAATATGTTTACGATTGCGGCGTTTAAGTCAAGAAGGGACGCGCTTTCCTATGCCGAGGCGATGACTCGCGCCGGCGTCCCTGTCAAAGCAGTTTCCACACCCTCCGTCGTCGGTTCGAGTTGCGGGTTGTCCGTCAAATTTCGTAGCGGCGCCATCCGCATTGCCGAGCGGGTGCTTTCCTACGGGGAGTACGGCACTTTTCTTGGGTTTTTTAAACAATAAAAGGGGGTTATCTCGCATTCCGAAGAGTTTTTTGCGCGAAATCATTGAGAAAGATATCGTAATTATGATATATTTGTTATGTGAAAGAACGCGAAATGTTGGATCTTTTAAAGAAAATGCATCCGCAGGCGGAATGCGAGCTTAATTTCCAAACCCCGTATCAACTTTTGGTGGCGGTCATTTTGTCCGCGCAATGCACCGACAAACGCGTGAATATGATCACCAAAGACCTTTTTGCAAAGTGGGGCACTCCCGAAACGATCCTTTCGCTTTCGCAAGAGGAATTGGAACAAGAGATCAAAAGCTGCGGTTTCTACCACAACAAAGCGAAAAACATCCTTGCGGCGACTGAAATGCTTCTTCGTGAGTACGGCGGCGTCGTGCCGGCGGATCGCGCGCTGTTGGAACGGTTGCCCGGCGTGGGCAGAAAGACGGCAAACGTAGTTTACGCCGTCGCCTTTGGCGGTAACGCCATCGCGGTCGATACGCACGTTTTTCGCTTGAGCCATCGCTTGGGACTTTCTGACGCAAAGGAGCCTTACGGGGTGGAGAAGGACTTGTCGGCGCGCTTCCTGGAGAAGGATTGGTCGGACTTGCATCATTTGTTGATCCATCACGGCAGGTACCTTTGCAAAGCGCAGTCGCCAAAGTGCTACGAATGCCTTTTGACGGGGGCATGCTTATACTATAAGAATCATAACGGAGAGAGCAAACGCTCAAAATAAAACTATGTTTTTGGATATTGTAAACATTTATGCTAAGGCGGGCAACGGCGGCGATGGCAAAGTAAGCTTCCACCGCGAAAAGTACGTGATGTGCGGCGGCCCCGACGGCGGTGACGGCGGCAAGGGCGGCAGCGTAATTTTCGTTGCGGATTCTTCGCTGACAAGCCTGATCGACTTCAAGTTCAAAAAGCATTTCCGCGCGGAAAACGGCGCGCCCGGAGAGGGCGGGAATTGCTTTGGCAAAAACGGACAAGACCTCGTGGTCAAAGTGCCCACGGGCACCATCATCCGCGATAAGGAAAGCGGCGGCATCATCGCCGATATGTTTGTCGACGGCGAAAGAAAAGTCATCTTGCGCGGCGGCAAAGGCGGCAGAGGAAACGCCCGTTTCGCAACCCCCACGCGCAGGACGCCGAGTTTTGCCGAACTTGGCGAGGTCACCATTGAAAGAACGCTTACTTTGGAGCTCAAAACCATCGCGGACGTGGGCTTAGTAGGCTTCCCTAACGTGGGCAAGTCCACCTTGCTTTCGGTTTTGACCAACGCCAAACCCAAGATTGCAAATTATCATTTCACAACTCTTTCGCCAAACCTAGGCGTGATCAAAGCGTTTGACAAAAGTTACGTGATCGCCGATATCCCCGGCTTGATCGAAGGCGCGGCAAACGGCTTGGGCCTCGGTCACACCTTCCTCCGTCATGTGGAGCGCGTGCGCCTGATCGTGCACGTGGTGGATATCTCCGGCATCGAGGGCAGGGATCCGGTGGACGATTATCGCGCCATCCGTGAGGAACTCAAGCAGTACAACGAGCGCCTTTCGCTTTTGCCCGAGATCGTCGTCGCAAACAAAACCGACCTCGTAACGGAAGAAAACGCTGTCGAGCGCTTTGAGGAAAAAACCGGGGTGAAAGTCATCCCCATTTCCGCCGCGGCGTATGAAAACATCGACGAACTCGTCAAAAACATCTTCTCGGTCTTGAACGAACTGCCGCCGGCAGAGCCGCTTGCTTTCGAGCCCTTTGAGTACGCAAAGAGCGATCCCGATCAATTTGAGGTGGAAAAGTTGGAAGACGGCACCTACGAAGTGACGGGCGGCTTGGTGGAACTGTTGATCCGTAAAGTGGTTTTGAGCGATCACGAAAGCAACCGCTATTTCCAAAACGTTTTGAAGGAAAAGGGCGTTATCAACAAATTGAAGGAACTTGGCGCCAAGGACGGCGATACCATCATCGTCGGCGACGTTGAGTTTGAATTATGGAATTAGGAGCAAAATATGACCAGTAAACAAAGAAGCAAATTGATCTCTCTCGCAATGAATATTTCCGCGACGGTGCAAATCGGAAAGAACGGTTTGACCGAAAGCGTCGTGGAACAGATAAGCACCTCTCTTGAGGATCACGAACTCGTGAAGATAGGCGTTTTGAAGACCGCTGACGTCACCGCGAAGGGCGTGATCGCTGAAGTTGCCGAAGCGCTTGGCGCGGAGCCCGTGCAGGCGATCGGTAACAAGATCGTCCTCTATCGCCGTTCTCAAAAAGATGGCGTCGAGCATATCAAATTGGACTGATCACTCTCTGAACAGCCCGTTTTCTCCGTCGCCGCGCTCACTCAAAAAGATGGTGGCGACGGCAAGAGCGAGGTTGAGGAAGGCAAACGCCACGTAATACGTAGTGATGGGCGTAAACAGCGCAAGCAGGGCAGTGGTGAGCCCCGCCCAAACGTAATATTTTGCGTTTTCCGATTTCAAAACGGTTTTTAAAAAGTCAAACGCCTTGCCGCTTTTTCTCCGCAAGGCTTCTTTTTTTGGAATAAGCCCCTTTTTGAGCAAAAACTTATATAGCGTCGTCGCGTTGATCACGCTGAAACTTTGCGGGATATATTCCGCCACCGCCATCGCCTTCCGGTCCAAATGGTTGGTCAAGGCGTAAATTTTCTCCGCGCCGCATTTTTTCGCTATGCGAAAACTCTTGGCGACGTCCTCTTCCGAAAGACTGCCGAACTTGTACGCGTAGTATACGAGTATCTTTTTGTCACCGTAAGAAAGGAGTGTGTGCTCGCCGACGCTATCCGCTTCTGCTTTGTCCGAAAGAGAGTTTTCCACAGTGGCTTTGAGCACGCCGTTGCCGTTTAGCAAAACGTAGCGGATAAAGTTGCGTTTTGACAAAAGATCTTTGGGGGAACGGGGGCGTATCAGCCGCAAAAACAAGAGCAGGGTGGCAAGCAGAAGAAAGGCGGCGACCGTGCTGACAAACGGTGATTTCGTCACGTGAAAAAAGAACAAAAAACAAAGCAGCAGGAACAAAAGGGAGGTTCCCGCCTTGTCAAAAGTTTTTCCCATACCGTGATTTTTGCCTACACGCGCGTTTTTAGTCCGCTTTGTAATTGAATTTCCGCTTGAAAAGTATTATACTATACCTATGATAGGCATTTTTGGCGGAGCGTTCGACCCTCCGCACAAGGAACACGTTAGAATCGCATCGGAGATCAAAAAAGAGTTTTCACTCGACGAAGTGGTATTTTTACCGTCCGGCAATTCTCCTCACAAAACCTTGCAAACTCCCTTTTCTTTGCGTTTGAAAATGTTGCAAGCGGCGCTTGGCGGCGCTTTTCCTATCGACCAAACGGAAAACGAGTTCCCCGGACGCGCATATTCGTACAAGGTTTTGCCCTTGCTGCGCGAGAAGTACGGGGAGATCGCCTTCATCATCGGCGGGGACAGCCTGCTTGCCTTTGACAAGTGGCGTTGCCCCGAAGAGATCGTCAAAATTTGCCCCATCCTCGTGATCCCTCGCGGGGAAGATGACTTAAAGGAACTTTCCGCCGCGGCGGAAGGGTATATGCGCCGTTGGGGCGGCAAGATCTTGATTTCGCAAACGGTCAGGGGGGAGGACGTTTCTTCCACGGCGATCCGAGCCAAATGCGCGCTTGGTATGCCGCTTGACGACGTTACGGAAGAGGTCTTAAAGATCATTTCGGCAAACGGGCTGTATCGCTCGTACGAGCGCTACGTTCAAAAGGTCAAGTCGATGCTCCGCGAAAAACGTTGGCGTCACACCTGCGGCGTGGTGCTTGCCGGCTTGAAGATCAACGAGCGCGTCGGCTTGCCTTTTGAAAAGGTGTTTCTCGGCTGCTTGCTCCACGATTGCATGAAGCAGGTGGATCGCGTGAACCCCGGTGTGCCCGAGGACGTTGTCGGCACAAAGGTCTTGCACGCTTTTAACGGGGCGGAAGAAGCAAAGTTGGGCTTTGGCATCACCGACCCCGAGATATTGGACGCCATCCGCTACCACACCACGGGCAGGGCTGGGATGACTGCTTTGGATAAGCTCGTTTACACCGCCGATATGGTGGAGGAACTCACGCGGGATTTTGAGGGCGTGGAGGAGCTTCGCGCCGCGGCGTACCGTGATTTGGACGACGGCTTTGTGCGTTGTTTCAAGGTTTGCTACGATTCTTTGATCCAGCGCGGCATTCCCATCTATTATTTGACTTTGGATTGCTTCGAGCAATATTGCAAAAAGGAGTAAATATGGAAAAAGAACTCTTGATCAAAAAGATAACCACCATCCTCTTGGACAAAAAGTGCAAAAACGTTTTGTCCATCGACGTTGCGGAAAAGACCGACGTCACCGAAGCTTACGTGGTTTGCTCCGCGAAGAATTCGCCCGCGGCAAAAGCGGCGTATGAAGAGCTTTGCGCCCAGCTGGAGGCGGAGGACGTTTACACCGCGGGTGTGGACGGCTTGCGTGAGGGCAAATGGATCGTGATGGACTACGGCAAAGTTATCGTCCACATTTTCCATACCACCATGCGCGACCTTTACCAGTTTGAAAAACTGTGGTCGGACGCCGACGGCAAAAACGTCACCCGTTACGACGAGGAATAAAAGTTTTTGATCTGCGCATACTGCCGGTATGAACGTGCTTTCGCTTCTATCGGCGGTGATGATCTCCGCGCTTTGTCCCATAACCCTTCCCGCCACAGCGGGCGTCAAGGACGGCTACGCCGTCATCGTTGAGGATCAGGTGCTCGTTGCGGTGATCCCCGACCCTTGCTTCGGGTACGAGCAAAAGGCTCAAACCTTGCGTCAAGCGGCGGAAAGCGTCGGAAAAACCCTCGGAAAAGACGTGTTTTTGACCGACGATATGCTCACCTATTTGATCCTTTCAAGGATGAAAAAACGCGGCGCAAGCGACTACGAAAGACGGAACTTGGCTTCGCGCTTGCCAAAAATAAGATCGTACTGTTACGTTGCGTAAAGCCCGACCATAAGTCGGGCGTTTTTTATCAAAAGGTTTTTCTTGCGAAAAAGCGCGCTTGCCGCTATAATGATAACAGGAGAAACTATGCCTTTTTTACCCATTTCACCCGAAGAAGTCGACGGCAGTCTTGACTTTATCATCGTTACGGCGGATGCCTACGTTGACCATCCCTCTTTCGGTCATGCGATCGTTTCCCGTTTGATCGAGGCGGAAGGTTTTTCCGTGGGGATCATCGCGCAACCGCAGTCGGACGCCGATTATAAGAGGTTTGGCGCGCCAAACGTTGCTTTTCTCGTTTCGGGCGGGGGGGTGGACAGCATGGTCAACAATTACACCGTCGCCAAGATCCGTCGCACTTCCGACGTATATAGCGAGGGCGGAGAGTTCGGCAAACGTCCCGATCGCGCCGTCACG
>JAGAAA010000008.1 GCA_017615495.1 Clostridia bacterium | reverse complement strand
GGTCGCCACCAACGACGTGCACTACGTCGAAAAGGAAGACGAGGAGATGCAGGACGTTTTGATCTGCATCGGTACGGCGCACTACATCGACGACGAAATGCGCATGCGCATGAACGGCCCGTATTATTACTTCAAGAGCGCGGAGGAGATGGAGGAACTGTTCCCCAACCTTCCCGAAGCCTTGGATACCACGGTGGAGATCGCGGAAAAGTGCAACGTTTCCATCACCTTCAAAATGCCCTTGTTCCCGCCTTACGTGCCGCCTACGGGCGAAACTCCCGCGGAGTACCTTAGGCGTCTGGCGTACGAAGGCATCGTAAAGCGTTACCCCGTCATCACGGACGAGATCAAGGAGAGAATGGAGTACGAACTTGACGTCATCATCAAGATGGGTTTTGCCGAGTACTACCTCATCGTTTGGGACTTCATCGATTACGCCCGCCGTCACGACATCCCCGTCGGCGCCGGACGTGGTAGCGGCGTGGGTAGTATCATCGCCTACGCGATAGGCATCACCAACGTGGACCCGCTCAGATACAGCTTGATCTTTGAGCGCTTTTTGAACGTGGAGCGCGTTTCCAACCCCGACTTCGATATCGACTTCTGCATGGAAGGCAGGGAACAGGTCATCCAATACGTCCGCGACAAGTACGGTCCCGAACGCGTGACGAGGATCATCACCTTCGGTACCCTTGCCGCAAAGCAAGCCATCAAAGACGTGGCGCGCGTTTACCGCGTGCCTTACGCCGACGTGGACAAGCTTGTGAAAATGTTGCCGGAAGCCAATGGCAAAATGACCATCAAAGGCATTTTGGGCAGGGATGGCAAGCATCCCGAGCAAAAGAGCGCGGACGTCATTCAACTATACGAAAGCGACCCCGTCATCCGCAAGGTTTTGGATATGGCGCTCAAGGTGGAAGGTATGCCGCGTAATACCGGTATGCACGCCGCCGGCGTTGTTATCTGCAAGGAGATCGTGGGCGACTTCGTCCCGTTGCAACGCAACGGCGAGGTGGTGACCACCCAATACCCCAAAGATCAGGTGGAAGCCCTCGGCATGCTCAAGATGGACTTCTTGGGCTTGGTTACCTTGACCGACGTGCATAAAGCCAAGATCTACATAAAGGAAAACCACGGCGTGGACATCGATTTCCACGAGCTTGGGTACGACAACCCCGAAGTTTACAAGCTCATTGCCTCGGGCGACACCGACTCGGTGTTCCAGCTTGAAAACGGCGGTATGAAGTCCTTTATGATGCAACTCAAGCCCACCTCGCTTGAAGATATCATAGCAGGTATTTCACTTTATCGTCCCGGTCCGATGAGCAGCATCCCTCGGTATATTGAAAACAAGAATAATCCGGACAAAATCGTTTATTTGGACGAGCGTTTGCGCCCCATCCTTGAGATGACTTACGGCTGTTTGGTCTATCAGGAGCAGGTCATGCAGATCGCGCGTGAGATCGCGGGCTACAGCTACGGCCGCGCCGACATCCTGCGCCGTATCATGAGCAAGAAAAAGGCGAAGTTGATGGACGAGCAAAAGAAGATCTTCTTCAACGGTTCCCCCGCTAATCCCAAAAAGAAGCTTACCGCCGTGGAAGGCGCGCTGGCAAGAGGCGCTTCGCAGGAAGTGGCTACCAAGCTTTTTGACGATATGGCGGACTTTGCAAAATACGCCTTCAACAAATCGCACGCCGCGGCGTACGCCGTGCTTTCTTACGAGACGGCGTATCTGAAGCGCTACTATGCGCCTGAGTTCATTACCGCCGTCATCAACGACCGTATCACAAACCAAAAGGAAGTTTCCAAGTACGTCAATTATCTTAGGAACAAGGGCGTGGACGTCTTAAAGCCCGACATCAACGAAGGAGACGTCTTCTTTACCACCGACGGCAAAAAGGTGCGTTTCGGCTTGGTTGCCGTTAAGGCAGTGGGCGAGGATGCGGCGCGCCACGTGGTGGAAGAGCGCAAGCGGGGCGGTCCGTACAAGAATCTTTCCGACTTCTTCCGTCGTCAGAGCGTAATGCCCAACCGCGCCATGATCGAAAACCTGATCAAAGCGGGCGCCTTCGATTGTTTGGGTGAGACCCGCGCCACCTTGATCGCCAATTACGAACAAGCAATGACTGCCACGTCGGAGGAAAACAAGCGCAAAATGTCAGGGCAGTTCTCGTTGTTTGACGAGATCGAGGAACTTAATTCCGATATAGACATCGTCCGATTGAAGGAGCTCCCGCGCAAGCAGATCCTTGAAAACGAGTACGAAGTTTTCTCGCTGTACCTCTCGGGGCACCCGCTTGAAGATTACAAAGAAGCGTATAAGAACATTCCCTTTACCACCGCTAAGGTTGCCGAAGCGGAAGAAGCCGCCAGGGCGGCGGAAGAGGGGGAGGACTCCGTAGGCCCTGTGCCTTCCCTTGACGGTGAACAAGTTACCGCGGCGGGCATGCTTTTGGACGTCACCAAAAAAGTGGGCAAGACGGGCAACGAGATGGCGGTATTCAAGTTGCAGGACCTTGACGGCACCATCGAAGGCATTGCCTTCGGCGGCACGTACACCCGCTATAAGGACTTGTTTAAGACGGGCAACATCGTGATGGTGGACGGCGTTTTGAAGAACAAGGACGGCGTCTACAGCCTCAACGTTCGCGGCGTGCGCGATTGGCAAAAGCCCAACGCGGAAGAAGCGGAAGCGGCGCCCGCCCGCAACGTGGTCTTCGTGGTCAAGTTCCCGCACGATTACGCCGCCGTTTACCCCAAAGTCAAGGAGATCTGCTCCGCGTATAAGGGCGGGGTGGAGGTTTACTTCCTGATCGACGGCAAGTACTACCGTCACGAGCAGACCGTCGCGGATAGCGACAACCTTATTGCTGAGCTTTACGGCGCAGTGGGGGTGGAAAACGTTGAAGTCAAAGAGAGAAAACGGTAGAGAGCGCGTATAGCAACGCCAATACTTTGTTCCAATTCAAAATCTCGCAGTTACGTACAAGGAGTACGCGCCTGCGGGATTTTTCGTTGCGCCTCGTCTTGCCGTCACTCTCCGCGCTCTCTACTCGTTTTCTAAAGACGTTTTTAATGAAAGCGGATGAAAATATCGAAAAAATCCAACCTTTTGCTTCGTTTTGTTAAATATCGTTTGTAACAGCAAAGTAGCCGGTGATATAATATCACCGATACTTTTTTGTTACGGAGTCAGTTATGAAACGTATTGCTGTTTTAACTTCCGGCGGTGATGCCCCGGGCATGAACGCTGCCATCCGTGCGGTAGTCCGCGCGGCAAATTACAATCACATCGAAGTGTACGGCGCGGAACGCGGTTACGCGGGTCTTATCGAAGGGGAACTTCAGATGCTTTCCCGTCGGAGCGTGTCCGACATCATCCAGCGCGGCGGCACCATTTTGAAGACGGCGCGCTCGGCGGAATTCACCACCTACGAAGGGCGCAAAAAGGCTGTGGAAGCCTTGTCCGTGCGCGGCATCGGCGGCCTTGTCGTCATCGGCGGCGACGGCTCGCTTCGCGGCGCAAACGAACTTTACAACGAGTTTGGCGTCAAGACCATCGGCGTGCCCGGAACCATCGACAACGACCTCGGCTATACCGACCGCACAATCGGCTTTGATACGGCGGTCAACACCGCTCTTTCCGCCATCAACAATTTGCGCGATACGATGAGTTCGCACGACCGCGTGGTCATCGTGCAAGTGATGGGCAGGCATTGCGGTTCCATCGCCCTCCATGCGGGGCTTGCCGGCGGCGCGGAGGTCATCCTCGTGCCCGAAAAGCCCGTGGACTACGACGACGTGGCGGCAATCTTGAACCGCGGCAAGGCCGTGGGCAAAACCAGCGGCATCGTCATGCTTGCGGAAGGCGCCGCTCCCCTTGACGAAGTGATGCGTGAACTCAAGGATCGCACGGGCCTTTCCTTCCGTACCACGGTGCTTGGCTATATCCAACGCGGTGGCTCCCCCACAATGGAAGACCGCGTGCTTGCAAGTCGTTTGGCTGTTCGCGCCGTGGATCTTCTCAGAGCGGACAAAGGCGGCAGGGTAGTTGGCGTAAAGGGTGGCGAAGTCATCGACCTCCCCATCTCGGAGGCGCTTCAAATTCCCCCGCGCTTTGATTCCGACCTGTTTGAACAGGCGAAAATGCTGAGTTTGTGAAAATCGTTTGATATTCTCGCGCTCGCGTGCGATAATAAATAAGGAAAATTTGGGCGAAAGCCTTTTGGAGGATACTATGAACAAGTTGAAAGGAGCATTGATTTTCGGTCAGTCGGGCGGTCCTTCGTCCGTCATCAATTCCAGCGCTGCCGGCGTTTTTATTGAAGCACTCAAGCACAGCGACGTCATCACGGGCGTGTACGGCGCGGCGCACGGGATCAAGGGCATTTTGGACGAGCAGTTTTACGACATCGGCAAGGAGGACGTGAAGGAGCTTGAGCTTCTTAAGAACACCCCCTCTTCCGCTTTGGGTAGCGTTCGCTACAAGCTCAAGAGCGCCGACGTGGACGAGACCGATTACAAGAGGCTCCTCGAAGTTTTCAAAAAATACAACATCCGTTACTTCCTTTACAACGGCGGTAACGACAGCATGGACACCTGCAACAAGGTTTCTAAGTACATGCAACAATCCGGCTACGAGTGCCGCGTGATGGGCGTGCCCAAGACCATCGACAACGACCTCTTCGGCACCGACCACTGCCCGGGCTACGGCAGCGCGGCAAAGTACGTTGCCACTTCCATTATGGAACTCAAGCTTGATTCCACCGTTTACAACACCGGTATGGTTTGCGTGGTGGAAGTGATGGGCAGAAACGCCGGTTGGCTCACCGCTGCGGCGCAACTTGCTTCCTACAAGGGCCTCGGCGCGGACCTCATTTATCTGCCCGAAACTCCCTTTGACATCGACGAGTTCCTCGCCAGCGTCAAGGACGTCTGCGCCAAGAACGACAACAAGTGCATGGTGGTCGTCTCCGAAGGCATCAAGACCAAGGACGGCACCTACGTGGGTGAATTCACCGCCAGCAAGACCGACCTCTTCGGTCACGCACAGCTCGGCGGCGTGGGCGCTATGCTCGCTAACCTCGTGAAGGAAAAACTCGGCGTTAAGACGCGCGCCATCGAGTTCAGCCTCCTGCAACGTTGCGCGGCGCACCTTGCCAGCAAGGTGGACGTGGAAGAAGCGTTTGCTTGCGGCTCCAAGGCTGTGCAGGCTGCTGTGGAAGGCACCACCGACAAGATGGTCTGTTTGGTGCGTAAGCCGGGCAAGGATTACGTTTGCACGCCCGAACTGATGGACGTCGCCTTAGCCGCCAACACCG
>JAGAAA010000007.1 GCA_017615495.1 Clostridia bacterium | reverse complement strand
GCACGGGGTAGAGCGGGTTGGTCTCGTCAAAGGCGTGCTTTGCAAGAGCGGCGAGGTCCTCGTCAAGGATCTGCCACTTGCCACCGATCTTCTCGGGGATGTCCATCTTCCTGTTGAGGTCGTCAATGGCGGCGATAAAGGAGTTTGCCTTGTCCGCGGTGGTGGCGCCCTTGATGCCTACGAGGTCGGCAAGTTCAGCTAGCTTCTTGTGGGCGGATTTGCCGTAAGCGCGAAGCACGACGGGGAGCAACACGGAATTTGCCAGACCGTGCGGGATGCCATAGAAGCCGCCAAGCGCGTGCGCAAGAGCGTGCACGGTGCCCACGTAAGCGCGGGTGAATGCGAGGCCTGCGCGATAGGATGCGTTTTGCATGTTCAAGCGGGCTTTTTCGTTTTGACCGTCTTCATAGGCTTTGAGAAGGTTTTCAAATACGAGTTTGACCGCAATGCGAGCGTTCTCCTTGGTGCGGCGGGTGTTTGCGCTGCCGATGTACGCCTCGACCGCATGGGTCAATGTGTCCATGCCCGTAGTGGAAGTAACGGGCTTGGGCAGGTTATAAGTAAGAGTGGGGTCCAAAACCGCGTAGTGCGGGATCAAGTGCAGGTCGTTCATCAAGTACTTATCGCGCGCTTCGGGGTTGGTGATGACCGCCGTCACGGTAACTTCGCTACCGGTGCCCGCCGTGGTGGGGACGGCAAACAAAGTGGGGATGTTCCTCCTAACCTTCAAAAGACCTTTCATTTGCGCAAGAGTGCGGTGGGGGTTGGCAACCTGCGCGCCGCAACCTTTGGCGCAGTCCATCGAAGAACCGCCGCCGATGGCGATCAAGCAGTCGCAACCGTCTTCCGTATAAAGTTTGTACGCCGCCGCGATGTTGTGCACCGTGGGGTTGGGTACCGCTTCGCCGTAGATGGAATAGGGGATGCCAAGGCGGTCCATCTCATCGGTCAAAGGCGCGTAGATGCGGATGCTGTTGAGGTAGCCATCCGTCACGATCAAAGGATGCTTGAGACCAAGCTCGCCGAGTTTGGCGGCAACGTCCTTCAAGCAACCTGCTCCGGTGATGAGTTCGGGCTCACGCCACGGCATCAGCGAAAGGCCGACGTACATAAACTTTTGATAGATCCTGCAGAAAGGTTTGCATTTGTTGATACCCATGATACTACTCTCCTTTTTTTAAAATCAGGTTAATATAAATTATACTATTATATACCTTATTTTGTCAATAAGGCGCGGAGCGCTTCTTAAAAGGGGCAGGGAAGAAAAATTCTGGGTGAAAATAAAAAAATAAGGTACATTTATACCTAAAAGTACCTTATTTTAACAAAATTCCGATATATTGGAGCAATTCTTCAAAAAAATTACTCTCTGGACCTGTCTCTCGAAAGCGTCTTTGCGAGCTGGTCGATCAAAGCGGCGTCGTGCTCGTTGAGGGAGTAGTAAACCTTCTCCCCGCCCTTGTTGACGACCACGATCGTGTTGGGAGCAATGTCCAGCTTGGGCTTGGGGATATAATCGATATCCGCCAAAAGCTTTTCAAGGCTGTAGCCGGTTGCGTCGCAGATCTTTTTCAAAGTGTCGAGTTGGATCTTGCGATTGAAACCGGTTTCTTTGCTCTTCAGAAGCTCGTAGATGTACTGGCGAGAATATCCGACTTTCCTGGAAAAACCGGATATCGAAAGCCCGCTTTCAACTAAGATTTGTTCGATAGCTTCACCTAGTTTCATAGTTTCACCTCTTTATGTAATTATAGCACCTACAAAATAAAATGCAAGTAAAAAAAGACGATTTTTGACATTTTCTTGTTACATTCAGACGAATTTTCCCTGTAATTTGACGATCTGAAGGAAAAAACTATCAAATATTAAGACGGATTTGAGTGTTGGACCTCCGTTTTTCGGATAGGGCGTTTATTCGATTGACTTTTTTTGCCTTCGGAACTATGATAATAGTATCATCTCGCGGAGGTGCTGTCGTGCAAAGGATAAAGAGCATTATGATCCCCGAAGCGGACGTGAAAAGACGCGTTAAAGAGCTTGCGGCGGAGATTTCAAAAGACTACAAAGGCAAAACCGTCACCTTGATCTGCATTTTGAGCGGCGCGTCCATTTTCTTTGCGGATCTTGCGCGCGAATTGGATCTGGACGTACGCTTTGAATTTATGTCGGTGTCAAGCTATGGCGGCGGCACGGTTTCCAGCGGCGAAGTCAAAATTTTGAAGGACGTCAACCACCCTATCGTTGGGCAAAACGTCATCATCGTGGAGGACATCATCGACAGCGGATGCACTCTTTCCTTCTTGAAGAGGGTGCTTGAACAGCGCAACCCCGCATCCATCAAAGTCTGCACCATCCTCGATAAGCCCAGCCGCCGCAAGGTGGATTTCAAGGGTGAGTACGTCGGGTTTGAGATCCCGGACGAATTCGTTGTCGGCTACGGGTTGGATTACGACGGGCAATATCGCAACTTAAAAGACGTGTGCGTCTTGGAATTGACGGAGGATTAATTATGGATAAGTTTTACTCGATCGAAATCGCAGGCTTGAAGCGCGAACTTCCTATCTGCAAAGCGGGCGATCATCTCTATATCGGCGCGTTCGTTATGTTTTCCGACGTGGAATTGACCAAGAAGGCGGCGGAAGCGTTGCTTGCCAAGTGCCCCGACTTTGACGTGATCTTAACGGCGGAATCCAAGGGCATCCCCCTCGCTTACGAAATGGCTCGCCAAAGCGGCAAGACCTACCTCGTGGCAAGAAAGGGCGCAAAGCTTTATATGCAAACGCCGGTCAAAGTGTACGTGAAGTCCATCACCACCGCCAAGATGCAAGAGCTTTACCTTGACAAGTCGGAACTCGATAGCTTGAAGGGCAAAAAGGTGCTCATCGTGGACGACGTGGTCTCGACGGGCGAATCCCTTTACGCGTTGGAACAGCTTCTTTCCCACGCGGAAGGCGACGTGGTGGGCAAAGCGTTCGTCCTCGCCGAAGGCGACGCCGCAAAACGTTCGGACGTCATTTATTTGCAATATCTGCCCCTCTTCTTCGATTAAGAGCGAGCGCGTATAACAGCGCTTATACTTTGTTGCTGATTCAAAAATCGCGCAGTTACGTACGACAAGTACGCGCCTGCGCGTTTTTTTTATCGCGTCGCGTCTAAGCACTATTCTCCGCGCTCGCTTGTGTAAAAACTCTTACAAAAAGAATCTTCCAATTCATTTCCCAAACCGAGCGAAGAGAGTGGTGTGGTTGCGAGGCACAACAAAAGGCGGCGAATCGCCGCCTTGCAGTTAAGTTACAAAGTAAATGT
>JAGAAA010000057.1 GCA_017615495.1 Clostridia bacterium | reverse complement strand
CAAAAGTGCAACTACTGTTCTTATCGTCGCGTTATTTTTGGTGGCGCTCAGCGTTCTGTTTATGATCGGGAGCGCGCCGCTTTATCGGTAACGCAGTAATAATAAAATAATTTTCGGGGATCAACAACGCCACGAGGAAGGCATTCTGTGCCGGAATCGTGGCGTTGTTTTTTGTTTTATTCGCCGCTGGCGCCGTAGTTGGAAAGGACGCGGGCGGACGGGTCGGTAACGTTGCAGCCCTCCCATTCCTTGTTGGGCATCCAAAAATCCTTGATCATTTGCCCTTGTCCCGGATAGAACTTTTCAAACAGTTCGCGGTACAAAAGGGATTCCTTCGTAAAGGGGGTGGCGTGAGCGTATTTCAGGCGCTTTTGCTCGAATTCCTCGTCGGTGTAAAACTTTTCGGCGTATTCCTTTAAGTCGTCCACCATCGAATGTCCCACGGCGTCCGAGAAGGCGGCTTTTTCGCGGTAAAGGATGTCGCGCGGCAGGTAATCGCCCTCAAAGGCGCGGCGAAGCAGGTACTTGCCCTTGTTGTAAACGTTGCGCTTGAGAGCGGGGTCGATGGACATCACGTATTTGACAAAGTCCAAATCGCCAAAGGGCACGCGCGCCTCCAAAGAGTTTACGCTGATGCAACGGTCGGCGCGGAGCACGTCGTACATATAAAGTTCGTCCACGCGCTTGACCGCTTCCTGCTGGAAGGCTTCGTCGGACGGGGCGAAGTCGGTATATTTGTAGCCGAAGAGCTCGTCGCTGATCTCACCGGTGAGCAGCACGCGCACGTCGGTTTGTTCGTGGATCGCCTTGCAAACGAGGTACATGCCGATGCTTGCGCGGATGGTGGTGATGTCAAAGGTGCCGAGGAGGTGCACCACGGGCGCAAGCGCCGCGAGGACGTCCTCTTTGGTGATGATGACTTCGGTGTGATCGCTGCCGATGTAGTCCGCCACCTGACGGGCGTACTTTAAGTCGATGGCGTCGGTGTTCATACCGATCGCAAAGGTCTTGATGGGCTTTTTGGAAAGCTTTTGCGCCACGGCGCATACGAGGGAGCTGTCCAGTCCGCCCGAAAGCAGGAAGCCGACGGGAGCATCCGCATCCAAACGCTTTTCAATGCCTTTGACAAGCTTTTCACGAATGTTTGCGCAGATCTCGTCCAAGTTGCCGCGGACGTACGAGCTTACCTCAGTGATGCGGTTGTAGCAGACGAAATCCCCGTCCTTGTAATAGTGCCCGGGCGGGAAGGGGAAGATCTCCTTAACCAGCCCAACGAGGTTCTTCGCCTCGCTGGCAAAAGCGATCTCGCCGTCCTTTTGGTAGCCGTAAAAAAGGGGACGGATGCCGATGGGATCGCGCGCGGCGATGAAATCCTGCGTTTCGTCGTCGTAGATCAACAGGGCGTATTCCGCGTCGAGCATCTTAAACATATCGGTCCCGTATTCCTTAAAAAGCGGGAGCAATATTTCCGAATCACTGTCGCTTTGAAAGACGTATCCCTTTTTGATAAGGTCCTCTTTCAAGGGGCGGAAGCCGTAAACCTCGCCGTTGCAAACCACCTTTTTGTTTCCAAGGGAGAAGGGCTGCATCCCTTCGGGATGAAGCCCCATGATCGCCAAGCGATGGAACCCGATCACGCCGCCTTTTACATCTTCGACCTTGGTCATATCGGGGCCGCGGCTTTTGGTCCGTTCAAAAAACTCTTTAAATTTATCAAGGGGCAATGAATGCCCCTTGACTCCCATTATCGAACACATAGTTTCTCCTTATTCAACGTCCTGAAGTGCGTCGTAACCTTCCTCGCCGGTACGTACTTTGATGACGTTCTCCACGTCGTACACGAAGATCTTGCCGTCGCCGATGTGCCCGGTATAGAGGGCGGTCTTAGCCGCTTCGATCACGGTGGAAACGGGGATCTTGCTGACCACTACGTCTACCTGCACCTTAGGCAACAGGTTGACTTCGATGGGGACGCCTCTGTAATATTCCGGCGTACCTTTCTGCATGCCGCAACCCATCACGTGCGAAACGGTCATACCCGTTACGCCAAGCTCCATCAAGGCGTTCTTCAAGCCTTCGAAGCGGGATTCTTTGCAGACGATCTCGAGTTTGGTCATCTTGACGCCGTCCGGAGCGGTCTTCTTGACCTTTACGCTGACGGGCACGCTTTCCTTGGTCACGGGCACCGCTTCCGCCATCGGAGTTTCGCCCGTCACTGCGGGTGCAGTCACACCGCTGATCGTGGCAACCGCGGGAGCAAAGTCCGCATAGGCGCTGGGAAGGCCGTGTTCGGATTTGTCCAAACCGACGATCTCTTCTTCCACGCTGCAACGCAACCCGTGCGTCTTCTTGATCACGTAGAAGGTCAAGGTCATCATCGCGGCAGCCCAAGCCGCAACGGTCACAAAGCCCAAGAGCTGCAAACCGAGCTGATGGAAAGAGCCGGTGTAGAACAAACCTTTCAAGCCGGCGGGAGCGCTGGGGTTGGCAAGCAAGCCTACCGCAATGGTGCCCCAAATACCGTTTGCCATATGCACCGCGACAGCGCCGACGGGGTCGTCGATGTGCATTTTCAGATCCAACACTTCAACCACCACTACGACGAGGATGCCGGAGACCAAACCTACCACGCCCGCGCCGATGGCGTCAAAGGCGTCACAACCTGCGGTAACCGCTACCAAGCCCGCCAAGGAGGCGTTCAAGCACATCGAAACATCGGGCTTTTTGTTCTTGATCCAAGTGAAGATCATCGTGGTGACCGTCGCAACGGAAGGAGCGATGGTGGTGGTCAGGAAGATGGAAGCAAGTTCGCTTGCGCTGGTTGCCGCCGCGCCGTTGAAGCCGTACCAACCGAGCCACAGGATGAACACGCCGAGGGCGCCGAGGGGGATGGAGTGGCCGGGGATGGCGTTTACCTTAATTACCTTTCCGTTGAGGTCACGCTCGTATTTGCCCGTTCTTGCGCCCAGCATGATCGCGCCGATGAGCGCCGCGATACCGCCGACCATATGGATCGCGCAGGAACCGGCGTAATCGTGGAAGCCGAGGGCGGAAAGCCAACCGCCGCCCCAGATCCAGTGCGCTTCGATCGGGTAGATCAACAGGGAAATGACCGCGGAGTAGATGCAGTAGGAGGAGAACTTAGTCCTCTCTGCCATGGCACCCGAAACGATGGTTGCCGTCGTCGCGCAGAACACGAGGTTAAACACGAAGAGGGACGCGTCGGTGAAGCCGTCCGCCGGGCTGGCGATAAACGCCTTAAAGTGGGCGAATAAGTCCATGTTGGGCAATCCGATGAACCCTGCAAGCACGTCTTCGCCCATCATCAGCGTGTAGCCGAGGAGGGAAAAGACCACCGTGCCGATGCAGAAGTCCATCAAGTTCTTCATTATTATGTTACCGGCGTTTTTGGCGCGGGTGAAGCCGGTCTCCACCATTGCGAATCCGGCCTGCATCCAAAATACCAGCGCGGCGCCGATCAAAAACCAAAATTCAACTGTCATCATAATT
>JAGAAA010000056.1 GCA_017615495.1 Clostridia bacterium | reverse complement strand
GAGACCCGGGCGACTTTTTCCTCGTCGGAAGGGTTTTCCAAGACGAGTTTTCTAAGCTCCCCATTGTACCCGCAAAGGAGGGATACTTCCATCGTGGTGTGGAAAACCGGGTCAACGTACTTAACGCCGTCCGATCTAAAAAGCGCGTAGCACTTTTCGGAACCGTAAGGATAATAAGCGGGCGAAAAGACCTCGCCGTCCTTTTCAACTTGAACGAACACCCCGCCGTTTTCCTTGCGGTGATCTAAGTTTTTTGTCAAGGCAAATCCGCCAAGGCTCGCCCTGCTTCCGCCCAGAGCGTCGTAGAGGGCGGCAAATTCCCCGTCCCCCAAAGAAAGCGCGTCCGGGACGGCTTTTGGGGAGCAACAAACTTCCGCGTTACGAACGAGCGGCGCATTCATACATTGCGGAAGGTAACGAGGCTCGCGTCGATAAACGTTCTCCTCAGCAAGGAGAAGTCTTATGGAATGCGTTTGCGGCGTATCGGAAAACAACCTGACGATCTCCCCCTCCGTCAACGCATTCGTTATCGCGGCGAGGGACATCCCTTGATGATGCGTCATATAACTTTTGACAACGTCGCCCTGATGGTCAAAGTCAATGGCTTCGTAAAAGCCGTACTCCCCTTCCGCATCCTTTTTCGTAAGAGCGCGAAGGTTTTCCAAACAAAGTTTGGGGAAGCACGGCAAATACAAAAAACTCGCGTACGGCGCAATTACGTCGGAGCACTCGCCGGAAAGCGCAATATTGGCGCATCCGACCGCTTTGTACAAAAAGGCGGTGGCGTCGTTAAAGGCGTAGTAACCGCATTCCGACCTGCCGAAAACGCCCTCGGTCTTATCTTTGACTTGCGCTTTGCCCGAGCGGAATTCCTGCTCGGCGATCAAGCTTCCGATGGGCGCATGCAAAAACAACCTCGGAAGCATATACTCAAACGCCGTTCCGCTCCAAGAAAGGAGGGTGTTTCCGTAAAGGGAGGAGCATTCTCTGCCAAGCGCGAAGTAGCATTCCGCATCCACCCCGCCTTCAATGGCAAGATAATAAGCAAGGCGCGATTCCGAAGCGAGCAGATCGTACCTGCCGCACAATCGGTTTTCCTCGGTATTGCGAACGATGGCAAGGCACTTTTCCCCTCTGTTATAAAGTACGGAAAAATCCGACTCCCGCAAAAAAGCGTTCGCGCGGGTCTCAAGGGCAAGATCGTTTGCTTCGCGCGCAAAGGAGGCGACCACGCGCAAGCAACAAAGAAAATTGGCGCTGTCCACCGTCGAAATCACCTTGGGCGGCATCACCTTTAAGGTTTTTACGTCGTACCAATTGTAAAGATGCCCGCAGTAACGCTCGAGTTTTTCGATCAAGTCAAGTTGTTTGCGAACGTTTTCAAGCGCCCGTCTCTCCGATATCAAGCCTGTTTTGCAGGCGCAAACTTCCGCCAAAAGCGCAAAACCGAGGTTTGTGGGCGACGTCATCGACGATCTTATCCGATAGGGAAACAGTTGCAAATTATCGGTGATCACCCCTTCGTCTCGATTGTCCTCAAAATAACGATAGATCTTTGCCGCATATGCTTTGAGTTGCTCCTTTTGCTTGGATGGGATCGGACGTTTCTTGATCGTTCTGCCCGCAAGCAACAAATAAAGAGCGTAAAGAAAAAACGCCGAAACGTATAGCGTTAACCAAAGGTTACCCACCGCAATACAAAGAGCGCTGAGCGTGAGCGCGGTGGGAAACAACAGCTTGGCGCCCTCCTCCGCTCCGCCCGCTTTTTGCGTACTTTTAAAGGGTGTCCAATCCAAAAGCGTTCTGCTGCCGACCGCCATTTTAAAAGAGGTCACGGCAAACAAATACGCGCCGGAAAGCGCCCTGAACGGAAGCAAGATCAGTTCATCCGCAAGAAGTTCCAACGAAAGAATAACCCCGCGGAAAGCATGTGAAAACCGCACGTTGGAAAACACCGTCCTAACGGACGATACCAAGGCGTATACCTTAACAAGCGCCAAGCAGGAAAGCGCGTAATAAAGGAGGAAGTTTGCCCCCGAAAAGTACGCGATCAAAAGCACCGCCGCAAGCATAAATTCCCTTAAAACGCTTATTCCGTTGATGAAGATGATCAATTTGTAAATGGACGCGATGGGGTTTTTGACGCGCTTACCGTCGCGGGTTTTTACCCTGTTGCAAAAGGCGTACGGCAAGAGTTGCACATCCCCGCGTTGCCAGCGCATCGAGCGGCGACAATCCACAGAAAAAGTGGCGGGAGCGTCCTCGTACACACAGCGTTTGAGTGAAGTGGAACGCAAGAGAGCCCCTTCAATGATGTCGTGACTGAGGATGCGTCCATCCGGAAAGGAATCTTTGAGTTTTTGAAGATAGGAACGAATGCGCACGATCGCCTTACCGCAATACAGCGCGCAATCGAACGCGTCGGAATAAAAGTCAGAATAATACGGGTAAGCGTCCACGCCGCAACAACGCAAAAAGCGCAAGCCGTAATGCGTTTGGATGGAAAACCTGTTGATCCTGCCGCCGAAGCTCATTAGATCGTATTCCTTGTTGAGCGGATGCTCCATCGCCAGGATAGCGGAGCGTATCATTCCCGGCAGAAGTTCGCTGTCGTCGTCTAAGAGAATGGCGTACTCTGCTTTTACTTCCTCGCCGACCACGTGAAACTTATCAAACGAGCCTTCCTGCACCGCGGACAAAAACTCCAAGATGGCGCCCCGCTTGCGCTCGTACCCGCGCCAGATCTTGCCGCATTTTACCCGTTTGCGCAAAAAGAACGAAACTCGGCTTGATCTTCTAAGGGTTTTTATACTCGCCAGGATCTCGGCGTCTTTTTCGCCCCATTCCTCTTTAGAGGAAGGCAAGTCGGCAAGGACGGCAAAACGCACCGCAGAGTCCTTTTCCCCTGCCGCCAACGTTTCCGCTTGAAACAAGGCGTCGCGGGCATCTCGTTCGTTTGCGATAAAACGGCTGACGGTCACCACCGTGCGGCATTCCTCCGGCAAGGTCTTAAATTCCATTTGCGGCAAAGGCTTCTTTTTCAACCGCATACCGTACGCCCTTTTCAACAGATATTCCACGGGATGGAGCGAGGCGACAAACAGCGGCAAAACCGACAAATACCCCCACAGTTTTCTTAAGTAATAGGCGGGAAAGGCGGCGATCAACAAGTAGAAAAACAACACGAAAAAAGCATAGGCGCCCTGCACCTTGTTTTTTTCATCGCGAAGCGGCGAAGCTGCGCCCGTCTTCAAATAGCGCTTGAGCGCTTC
>JAGAAA010000055.1 GCA_017615495.1 Clostridia bacterium | reverse complement strand
GATCTCAAACCCCGCTCCGACGAGCTTTGCTGCCAATTCGTCGACGGAAACGTTGATGTCTACGTAGTCTTTTAACCAACTCAAAGGTGCTTTCATATTAACTCCTATTTATACTGCTTCAAGAAATTCACGTCGTTTTCGTACATAAGACGGATGTCGGGGATGCCGTACTTCAACATGGCGATCCTGTCGATGCCGAAGCCGAAGGCAAAGCCGCTGTACTTTTTGGAATCGATGCCGCAGTTTTCCAAAACCACGGGGTTGACGATGCCGGCGCCGAGGATCTCGATCCAACCGGTGCCCTTGCAAAGGCGGCAACCCTTTCCGCCGCACATGCTGCAGCTGATATCCACTTCAACGCTGGGCTCGGTAAAGGGGAAATACGAGGGTCTGAAACGCACCTTCGTATCCTGATTGAATGTGGATTTGGCAAAGATCTCAAGCATGTTCTTAAGATGCGCCAAGGAAATGCCCTCTTCCACGCAAAGGCCTTCGATCAGGTTAAAGATGGGGCTGTGCGTCGCGTCGTCATCCGCGCGGTAAACCTTGCCGGGCACCACGATGCGGATGGGCGGCTTTTGCGAAAGCATCGTCCTCGATTGCATCGGGGAGGTATGCGTCCTCAAAAGGATGTTCTCGCTGATGTAGAAGGTGTCCTGCATATCCCTCGCAGGATGGTCGGCGGGAATGCCGAGGGTTTGGAAGTTGTAATAATCCGTCTCGATCTCCGGTCCTTCCTTGACCGCGAAACCGAGACCGATAAAGGTATCCAAAATTTCGTTTTTGACCTTGGTGATGGGGTGCGTCGACCCGATCTTGTACCCTTTTGAGAGGGTGACGTCGATCTTTTCCGCCTTAAGCTTGCGCTCTTCTTCTTTTGCGCGGAAGGCGGCTTCTTTTTCGGCAAGCATGTTTTCCAAACGGATCTTGCCGTCGTTGATCAACTTACCGATCGTGCCTCTTTCCGCAGGCGGAACGTCCTTCAAACCGCGCAAAAGCCCGGTGTACTCGCCGCTCTTGCCGAGGAAACGCACGCGAAGATCGTTAACGTCCGTGCTGGAAGACGCCTTTTCGACGCATTCTTTTACTTTGTTCAACAGTTCATTGATTTTGTTAAGCATAACGACTCCAAATAAAAGTATATAGTAAAAGATTATCACTATTGTATTTTGGTGTCAAGAAATACAACTCGTTTTATCCGCGAAAATTACGGGATCAGATCCAAGTAATCCGTGGCGTTTTTATCGGCGACGTAAACGCCCGGGATCTCCCCGACGATAACGTTTTCCGCCACCAAAACGTTGTTGGACAAAAAGATCTCGTGCTCCGCGATGGGCAAAACGGTGTTGAACAAAACATCTATCTTTGCAAAAATGCTGTGCCGCGTTTGGTTGATGTCCACGTTTTCAAAGGATGTTACGAAATCGCACTTTACGGTGGAGAAAAAGGTGATGTCAACGTTGATCTTCGGCCCGGAATTGGACATCAGCGCCGAGCCGGTAAAGGCGCCCGCCGGAATGACCGCGGTTTGCTTGCCGATGGCGTTCAAGGCGTTTTCACAGCGGAGCGCCAAGCTCCTTACAAATCCGTTTACCATCGGCGTATTCGTGCCGAGGTAAAGGACTTTGCCGGCGTCGTCCTTCCCTATTTCAACAAAATCGGAATATTCGTAAAGCGCCACGACGTCCGCACTGCTTTTGTTGATGGCGTCCATGCCGAGAGAAGCGATCAAGGCGTCGCAATAGGTGAACACCACGGGTTTTACGTTTTTTTGAAAGCCAAAGAAAACGGCGCCGGCGGCGACGCAAAGCACGATAAGAAAAACCGCGACCTTCCTCGCTTTTCTCTTCTTCATATTGTTTTATATGACGGAAAATTAAAAATGATCCTCAGTGAGGAGGTTCACAGAGTGAAAAATTTCGGCGTTATACTCGCGCAAAAGCCCTTCGTACAACACTTTTGCGCTTTGAATCCTGCAAAAATCTTCCGGCTTGACGATGGAGCCGAAATAATTCTCCGGAACGACGTGCGCGCAAACCAAAAGGTAGTTTACGAACTGGCTACAATAAAACCTGCGATAGGTTTTTTGATAATTCACGTTGTTGATCGCCTTCAAAATGCCGAGGAAATTATATCCGAACGACTTCTTATCGGCAATAAACTGGTTGATGTAATACTCAATGATGGCATAAGATTCGTCGTCGACAGGCACCTCCAAAACCTTGGCGATGGTCTTAAAAAAGCGCTTGAACGTGCCCTTTTTGGGGCTTTCGATCACAAAACCGCCCCAGAAAAAGATATAAGGGTTGAGCCTACCGAAAGAATACATCTCGGAAAGATCCTCTTTGAGCGAGATGGAAATATGATTGTAGGTATGACCGGTGTGCCTTCTGATCATTTGCGAAAAGGAAGTTCCGGTATGTGTCATAACCAAATAAATCTTTTTCATTTGAAATCAATATTAACACAAAAGCTGAAATATGAAAAGAAATTTTTGCCTTTTTGAGAAAATACCTCTCAGAATTACAAAGATAACAACAATTCGGGAATTTCCGACAAAGCGTAGACTTCCCGTTTGGGTGTTTTATCCGGCGGATTTTCGAGGCGGGCGGGGTTGTAACGGATGGTAAAAATTCCGTATTCATTGCCGCCCAAAACGTCCGAAGTCGGGCTATCACCAATCAGGACGGTGCTCTCCAAGGAAAAGGAAGGAATGTGCGCGGCGCAGTAATCGAAAAACTCTTTTTTGGGCTTGGGCGCGCCCACGTTTTGCGAAATGAATATTTCTCTGAAATATTTTCCGATATCCGCGCGGCTGATCCTGCCCGATTGGGTCTGAACGTAACCGTTGGTGACGGCGTACAAGCGATAGTTCTTTGACAAATATTCCAAAAGCTCCCGCGCCCCGTCGATCAAAACGTCGGTTTCGGAAAGCATTTGCATATATAGGTCGGCAAATTCGGAGGGGGTGACGTTGGTTTCGTAACGGCTTAAAAACACCTCAAAGCGGCGAGTGCGCAATTCTTCGCGCTTGATCTCCCCTTTTTCTAAAAGTTTCCACATCAAATCGTTGATCTTGCTGTAATCGGCAACGTCTTCGGCAGAAAATACTAACCCGCATTTTGTAAGCGCGGCGGAAAGAGCCTTTCTTTCGCAGGCTTTAAAATCGAATATCGTATCATCCAAATCCAGCAAAACGGTGTCGATCATACCTTAATTATACCGTTTACCCCGCCTTTGGGCAAGTTTTTTCTAAAGAAAAAGCACTCTTTCGAGTGCCTTTTGGTGCGGAAAACGGGACATCTATCTCTTGCCGGGGTTGCAAACGCTCAACCCGCGTTTGTCGGCGTCTTACCTGCTAAACAGAGTATTTAAGCCGCCGATCCCAACCCGTTCAAGCCCCGTACAAACAAAAAAAGCACTCTTGCGAGTGCCTTTTGGTGCGGAAAACGGGACTTGAACCCACACAGTATTGCTACCACAAGAACCTGAATCTTGCGCGTCTGCCAATTCCGCCATTTCCGCTTACAACACAATATTAAAGGGAATTAAGCGCAAAGTCAATCAAAAGCGGCAAATTTTTTCTTACCGTAACGCTTGAGCGCCCTTTCCACTTTTGTTACGTAATTTGCGGTTTCGGAGTACGGAATATCCTCTTTTTTGAAGTTTTCGTCCGAAATCCAATCTTTTACCGTGCCTTCGCCGGCGTTGTATGCGGCAAACACCTGCCAACTTTCATCAAAAACGCCGTATAAGTAACTGAGATACCATACGCCGATGCGGACGTTTGTTTCCGGAACGAATAGGTCTTCATCCTTGTAGTTTTCGATGGGAATGCATTTAGCAACCCAAGATGCGGTATCGGGCATCAGTTGCATAAGACCAACCGCCCCCGCAGAGGATTTTGCCTCGGGATCAAAATGACTTTCTACCTCCGCAACGGCAAATACAACAGCAGGATCAACGCCGTATTCTAATGATATCTCACGGATCAAATCAGCGCATCGTCTGGCGCCAAGATCGCACGAATAAAGTGAAATTATTATGAAAATTACAACAATTATTATGAAAATTGGTTTAAAATAGAGCAATATAATGCCTTTACCCGTTCACGCAGCGCATCGCA
Organism: Clostridia bacterium; assembly: GCA_017615495.1. Lineage (GTDB taxonomy): Bacteria > Bacillota > Clostridia > Christensenellales > CAG-1252 > CAG-1252. The sequence goes on along the minus strand of JAGAAA010000055.1, from coordinate 27,550 downwards.
GTCGGCGTCGTTTGAGATAACGACGGTGGCGTTATCGCGGATTGCCGCCTCCCCTTTTTGTAAAGAAATCACGTTGCGGGCATAGTCTTCCGTCACGTGATCGCGGGAGCAAATGCGAGCCACACGCGTTTCGATTTTTGCGTCGACAAACCACACTTGATCAAACTTCACCTTGGATTCGGAAAGAAGAGGAATCTCAAAAAACACCACCTTCTCTTCCGGATACGCGGACAGCATCTTTTGAAAAATTCGCGGATGGGCAAGATCCATCAGCAAACGCCTTTTCTCCTCGTCGTGATAAACGATGTTTGCGAGTTCCTTTTTGTTGATGACGTTATTATGGACGACGGACGGAAAATTATGCGCGATCAAAGCAACGTATTCGGGATCAAGAAGCAATTGCGCGTTCACTTCGTCAGCAACCACCACTTTTGCGCCCAAATCTCGCAAGATCTTCGTTACGAGGCTTTTTCCGCTCCCTATTCCGCCCGCCAGCGCAATTTTCATGTTATTTTGCCTCCTTCCACGTCATTCCGAAGGAAACGTTTACCGAAAGCGGAACGGAAAGCGGCATAACGTTCTCCATTTCGCGATGGAGTAGCGCCGCCACGGCATCCTTTTCCGCAATAGGACAATCGACGATCAATTCGTCGTGCACCTGCAAAATGATTTTGGCGGAAAGGTTTTCCCTTTCCAAAGCGGCGTAAACGTTGATCATTGCCAATTTGATGATATCCGCAGCGGTGCCTTGGAGCGGCATATTGAGCGCGGCGCGCTCGCCAAAGCTGCGGACGTTGTAATTTGAACTGTTGATCTCGGGCAAAGCGCGAATACGCCCCATTTTTGTCGTCACGTAACCGTGTTCCTTGGCAAAATCCACCGATTGCTTCATAAAATCGCGGATTTTGGGGTAAGTATCAAGGTATTTTGTAATAAAATCACGCGCTTCTTTGACGCCGCACCCGACGTTTTTGGAAAGCCCGAAGTCGCTGATGCCGTAAATGATACCGAAATTGACCGCTTTTGCGTCACGGCGCATTTTGGGCGTCACCTGATCTTCCGCCACGCCGAATATCTTTGCCGCCGTAGCCGCATGGATATCCTCGCCTTTGCGGAAAGACTCGATCAAGCCTTCGTCCCCCGAGAAATCAGCGAGCAAGCGTAGTTCGATCTGCGAATAATCGGCGGAAATAAGGACATTCCCCTCGCTGGGGATGAACGCAGAGCGAATTTCGCGCCCTTCCGCCTCTCTGACGGGGATATTTTGCAGGTTTGGTTCGGAGGAAGAAAGCCTGCCCGTCGTCGTAAGCGCCTGATTGAAGACGGTATGGATGCGTCCTTTGGCGTCGATCATCGATTTCATCGCTATCAAATAGGTCGAAAGCAGCTTTGACAGCAAGCGATACCGCAAAATTTCGGGAATGATCGGATGCAAATCCTCAAGTTCGCCCAAAACGTCGGCGTTGGTGCTGCGCTTTTTCTCCGTCGGAAGCTTTAAATCGTCAAACAGCACTTCAGAAAGCTGTTTGGGCGAATTTATATTGAATTCTTTGCCCGCCAAAGCGTAGATCTTGTCGCGCACGGCGTTCAATTCGCCGGAATAGCGCTCCGAGAGTACGTCCAAAGCCTTCCGATCCACGCGAAAACCGCATTTTTCCATATCGTACAGCACGGGGACGAGGGGCAATTCGATCTCCTTATATACCTTTAAGGAATTTGCCTGCACCATCTTTTTCAAAAGAAGCTTTTTCAAAACGAGCAATCCGGACGCAACCGACGCGTCGCCGATCTCGTAGCGACGCAAAACGTCCACGGGCGTTTCGTAATAGACGCCGCAATCCGCAATATACGCCATCAGCATGACGTCGTCCGCTTTAAAAGCCTCTTTTACCGACAATTCAAAGATCCTATAGTTGTTTTTTAAGTCAAAAACCGTGATTGCAAGGTCTTTTTTGCTCAAACATCCTTTGATCTCCTGCAAAATGTCGTCGTACCCAAGCGATTCCCCAAACAAGTCGTAGGAATAGCGCACGACGGCGTTTTTACTTTCCTCGCAAGCGATCTCAAAGCGGTCGTCCGCCACGTAAAAAGCAAGTTCCTTTTTCTCCTCACAGCGGGAAAGAAAGGCTTTGAGGTCAGAAATCGTGGTGATCTCTTCGTTTTTGGCTTCCGCAACGGCAAGTTCCTCAACGTCGGGATCGGAAAAGGTAAAACGATCGATCAACTTTTTGAATTCGTACCCTTCCATCATTTTTTTGGCGCGATACGGAATGGTTTCGGAAAAACGATACTTTGAAAAATCACCGGTTTCAACGGGCGCGTCGGTCACGATGGTGGCAAGCCAATGCGAAAACTCCGCGCTTTGACGCCCATCCAGAAGCTTTTCGCGCATTTTCCCTTTGACTTCGTCAATATGCTCGTAAAGATTCTCGATAGTGCCGTAGCGTTGCACGAACTCAAGCGCCGTTTTTTCGCCCACGCCGGGCACGCCGGGGATGTTGTCGGAATGGTCGCCCATCAAGGACTTCATTTCAACGACGCCTTGCGGGGTAAGCCCTTCCTCAAGCAACGCTTCGGGGGTATAACGGATGACGTCCGTAATGCCCCTCTTGGTATGCAAAACGGTGGTTTTATCCGACACGAGCTGCAAAACGTCCTTGTCGCCGCTGACGATCACGGTGGGCATATCGCTTTTTGCGGCGAGGGTGCCGATGATATCGTCCGCTTCGTACCCGGGCGCTTCCACGACGGTGACGCCCATAGCAAGTAACAATTCTTTCATTGCGGGCACCTGCGCCTTAAGTTCCTCCGGCATGGGATGGCGCTTTGCCTTGTATCCGTCGTATTTCAAATGACGGAAAGTGGGCTGATGCACGTCAAACGCCGCAGCAATGTGCGTAGGATGCTCACTTTTGATAAGTTTTGAAAGCATCGAAACGAAGCCGAACAGCGCGCCCGTATAACGGCCGCTTCTGTCCTGCAAAGTGGGAAGAGCGTAAAACGCTCTGTTGATCAAGCTGTTGCTATCCAATAAAAGCAGTTTCATACATTCATTATACCCTATTTTTTTATCTCAAACAATCTTTATTTTTATTTTTTATTACATATAATTTGACAGGCAAATCTGAGTTCTTTTATAATTTAATTATGGGATGGGAAATAGCGAAAAGTATTCTATTGTTGCTTGCCGGACTCGGCGCTATGATGTTCGGTATGCAGGTTTTGAGCGACAGTCTTACCAAAGTTTCCGGTAAGAAGCTCCGCGTCGCCCTTTCCAAGCTTACTTCCAACCGTTTTAAAGGTATTTTGATCGGCGGCACGGTCAGCGCCGTCATTCACAGTTCCGCCGCGACTACCGTTATGGTCGTCGGTTTGGTCAATTCCGGCATTTTAACTTTGTTCCAAGCGGCGTCCGTCATCATGGGCGCAAACATCGGTACCACGGTCACCGGCTTGATGCTCTCGTTGCAATCCTTGCCCATTACCGAGATCTTTGCCGCCCTTGCCTTTATCGGCATTGCGATGTTGCTCGTTTCGAAAAAGCCTATCATCAAAGTGATCGCGTATATTTTGATCGGTTTCGGCTTGCTGTTCGTCGGTATGAACGTAATGAGCGTTTCAATGAAAAACATCATCGCGTCCGCGCCGCAGATCCGCGATCTGTTCTGGAAGATAAAAAATCCCTTCCTGCTTTTGCTTCTCGGCGCCCTTTTGACCGCCGTAATGCAAAGCTCTACCACGATGACCGCCATCTTGATCGTCTTATCGACCAGCGGTTTGATCGGGCTTGAGAGCGCCGTTTACGTGGTCCTCGGTATGAACCTCGGCACCTGCGCAACTTCCCTTATCGCATCCATCGGAGCCAATACAAACAGCGTCAGAGCCGCCGTATTCCACTTGACCTTCAACCTGATCGGCACCGTCCTCTTCTTCTCCGCACTGTTTATCACCCCGCTCCGCTCCTGGCTCATCAATTCGGTGCTTTTCGGCAAGGATACCTCTAAGATCGCTTACAGCATCGCCATCTTCCACGCCATCTTCAACTTGACCACGACGACGATATTGCTCCCCTTCGTGACGATGATCGTAAAGTTCGTTTCCAAGATCGTACCCGAAAAGAAGGCGAAGGACGAGGACGATCAACTTCGCTTGAGATATATTGACGAAAGGTTCCTCGTCGCATCCTCGATCGCCGTAGGCGAATGCAAGCGTGAGATCGCTTATATGGCGGAACGCGCCTTTAAAAACTTCTCCCTCTCCATCGACAGCATCATAAACGTCGACTTGAGCGCGAAAGAGAATTTTGAAAAAAGAGAGGTCAAGATCGACTTCTTAAACAAGGAGATCACCAAGTATTTGGTCAAACTTTCTTCTACCAGCATCTCCGACGAAGACGAGCAAGTGATCGCAACCTATTACCACGTCATCACCGACTTGGAGCGCGTGGGCGATTACGCCGAGAACATTATGGAATACGCGCAACGTTTGCAAGAGGAGGAAAGCCGCTTCTCGCCCTCCGCAATTGAGGAACTTAAGGAGCTTTTCAACTGCATTTCCAACCTTTACCTCTCCTCGGTGCAAGCCTTCAACGCGCAAGACCTTAACGCTTTGATGCAAGCCGAGATCTACGAGGAAAACGTCGACGCCATCAAGGAAAAACTTTCCGCGGCGCACATTGAACGTTTGGAGAAAAACGAGTGCACCGTTGAAAACGGCGCGATATTCCTTTCCCTCTTGAACGATTTGGAGCGTATTGCCGACCACCTGTTCAACATGGCTAAGTCCATCAAAGAATACACGCAAGGCATCGTGGTTCAAACCGATTCCGTCATCGTTAAGTAATTTCCAATATTGATCGTATAGAAAATCTTACAAAAAAAAGATGGCAAACGCCATCTTTTAATTTTATGTTTTTGTTGTTCTTGCGAGTAAAAAACCTTTAGTTGCGCCGGCAATTACACACGGGACATATAGGTTCCGGTACGGGTATCCACCCTGATGACGTCGCCTTCGTTGACAAACATCGGTACTTGGATCTTGTAACCGGTTTCAAGCGTAGCCGGCTTGGTGCCTGCCTGCGCGGTATCACCCCTGACGCCCGGCTCGCAAACCGTGATCAGGAGTTCGACAAAGTTAGGCGGTTCGACGGAGAAAGCCTTCTCCTTGTAGAAAGAAACGGTGACCTGCGAATTCTCTTTGATGAAGTTCAAAGCGTCTTCGACCTGCTCGTAATTCAAAGGAAGTTGCTCGTAGGTTTCGACGTCCATGAAGTAATAGAGCTCGCCGTCGGTGTAAAGATACTCCATCGCCTTGCGCTCGATGTGCGCCGCGTCAAACTTATCCGTCGGGTTGAACGTGCGTTCGATCACGCCGCCGGAAATGACGTCGCGGATCTTCGTACGAACGAAAGCGGAACCCTTGCCCGGCTTAACGTGCATGAAGTCTACGATCGTGTAAACCTTTCCTTCCATTTCAAAGGTGACGCCTTTCCTGAAATCACCCGCCAAAACTGTAGAACCCATAGTTATCCTCCTAAACTATATAAATTTCTTTATCCGAACGGTCAATGACCGTTAGTTTACCGTTTTCGATCGCAAGCAAGCTTTCGATGCGAATGCCGAATTCCCCTTCCAAATAGACGCCCGGCTCGATGGTGAACACCATCCCGTCCGCGAGGGTATCGGTGGAAAGAGTCGACAACGCGGGGCTTTCGTGGATCATGATGCCGACGCCGTGCCCCAACGTGTGATTGAACTTGCCTTTAAAAGGGCTGTCGTCGACGATCTTGCGAGCGATGCGGTCCGCTTCTTTTGCGTTTCTGCCGCCGCTCGATACGTAATCGATCGCCGCGCGCTGCGCTTTTAAGACCACGTCGTAAGCCGCCCTAAACTTCGCCGTAGGTTCGCCAAAGCAAACCGTCCTTGTGAAATCCGAGCAATAGCCCTTATACTTCGCCCCGAAGTCCATCAGGACGCAATCGCCTTTTTTTAGCGTTCTGGCGCCCGATACGGCGTGCGGCATAGCCGCGTTTTCGCCAAAGGCGACGATGGTATCAAACGCCATTCCATCCGCGCCGAGGGAAAGCATTTTTCGCTCCAGCGCATCTTTGACCTGACGTTCGGTAACGCCTTCTTTCAAAAGCCCGAGAACGCTTTCAAACGCCTTATCGACGATGCCTTCCGCAGTCTTTATACGGGAAAGCTCGTTATCGGACTTCTTCTCGCGCATTTTCGCCACGAGGGGCGACAGATCCTTTGCGTCAAGTTCGCCTTCTCCGAAAAGAGCCTTATACCTTGAAAGGGTCATGTCTTCGTACTCGACGCCCACGCTTCCCTCTCGCGCGATGACGGTGCGGAGGAAGTCGACGATTTCTTTGCGAGAAAGGATCTTTACGACAAACTCCTTACCTACGGCGGCTTTTGCGGCGATCTCATAAAGAGGATTGGTCAAGTAATACGACGCCGAGTTCGTAAGCACGATAACGGCGTCCGTTTGATCAAACCCGCTTAAGTAGAAGAGCGCTGCCGGAGAGGTTATGATCGCACAATCGCAACCGCGAAGAAGCACGTTAGCATTCATAGCTCAATTATAAACGAAAAAGTCCCTAAATGTAAAGATTTATTTATTATCATAATGCTTAAAATAGAGATTTTTCATCGTTTTGGCGTCTATAGACTGCGTTCCGGCTGATTCCGAAAGCACCCAAGGTTCCAAACGGTACTCAGCAAGTAGTTCCGCAAGAGGCTCGAATTCCGGCCCGTAGATCTGGTCGGCGAAAGTCAAATGACGGATCTCGCCACCCTTTCCGTACTCGATCTTGGAAAAATGCACGTGCATATTTTTGACTTTTTTTTCGCCGACGCCGTCGATCAAGGCGTCGAGGACGCGCTTGTAGTCGTTCTTGCTCTTCAAACTGCCGTAAGTGCGGGCGTTAAGGTGCCCGAAATCCACGCAAGGAAGGATGTTTTCCGCAACGTTTACGATCTCAATGATCTCGTCAAGGTCGCCAAGCTGATTGATCTTGCCCATCGTCTCGGCGCATACGAAGCGGTCTTCGTAACCGTTTAGGTAAAACTCTTCCATAAAGAGATTGATCGCGCGGAGCAGCCTTTCCATCGCCTCGCGACGCTCCGATTTTAACGGCGAACCCGGATGGAACACCGCCCTCGTGCCGCCAAACCATTTGACAGCGTCAAGCGACGCAAACAAGTAGTCAAAGGTGGCGCGGAGTTTTTGAGGTTCTTCGCCCGCAAAATTGATGTAATACGGCGCATGCACCGAGATGCCCACCTCTTTTTCACGGAATGCTTGCCCGATCTTTTCAGCGGTCTCCTTGGTGATCCTGACGCCGCGGCCAAAGGAATATTCGAAGATATCCAAGCCGTTTTCTTTGATAAAGCTCGGCACTTCGACGGTATGGCTGTAGCCTGCCGCCGCAAAGGCTTCGTCCGTTCCAGACGGTCCGAATTTAATCATATTCCCTCCTTGCCGATACGTCCATCGTTATCTGCGCGACAAGTTCCTCGATTCTACCGAACTTTACGATGCCGCGATGATACTTTAAAAAGGCGATCTCGACTTCTTTTTGATAAAGGTTGCCGTTAAAATCAAGCAAATTGCTTTCAATGTTGCATTTTAAATCGTCAAAGGTCGGATGCGTCCCCACGTTGGTGACCGCTTTGTAGCGCTTACCGTCCACAGTGATCAAGGTAAAATACACCCCGGGGGCGATGGGTACGTCACCAAGAGCGCAATTGATGGTGGGAAAACCTATCTTTGCGCCGTCGCTCCTGCCGGAAACCACCGTTCTTTTGATGGCAAAATCCCTGTCCAGGCACTTTTTTACCGTGGTAAGATCTCCTTGGCTCAAGCACTTTTTCACCCGTTCAGAACTGACTTTTGCGCCGTCCACGGTCACAAGGTCGGAAATCTCGTATGCGCCGCCGATCAAACGCTTCAGATCGTCAACGTTGCCCTTTCCTTTGGCGCCGAAGGTAAAGTCACTGCCGCAAGTAAAACCTTTTAAGGTGAGTTTTTTCTTTAAATCGGCAATAAAGTCTTCAGGAGACAAAGACAAATACTCTTCGTCGGTGTCCACGTAAAAAACGGCGTCCACGCCAAGGGTTTCGATCAAGGAAAGACGCTCTTCAAAGGTGAAGATCGGGGATTTTTGCACCCCAAAGAGTGGGAAAATGTTGTTTCTGAACAAAAAAACCGAGGAAATAGCGCCGTTTAGCTTGGCAAGACGCACGGCGTCGCAAATCACTTTGCGGTGCCCGACGTGGATACTGTCAAAGAAGCCGAACGCCATCACGCCCGCGTCTTCTTTGATGCTTTTTGCCAAATCGATCACTTTCATTTATCCCTCGCAACGATTTTGAGCGCGCCGTCCTTTGCTTCGCCGATGCCGTAAAAGGCGCCGCCAACGGTCACACAGATCAAGCCGTTTTCCTCGCTTGTTTCCATCTTGATCCCGTTTTCGATCTTTTTGCGCAAATCTTCGGAAAAATCAACGTTTTTTAACGATTTTCCAAAGGTTTCCAGTGAGAAAAAGCCACTGTTTTCATCCTGTTCGATCTCTTCAAGCGAAGCGGCGTTTTCAATGGTCATCACCCCGTTTTTGGTGCGCGTCAAAGCGCTCATATACGCGGGAAGCCCGAGTTTTGCTCCGATATCGCGGCAGAGCGAACGAATGTACGTCCCGCCGGAGCATTCCACCTCAAAGCGAAAAACTTCGTTGGAAAGGCGCTCAAGCAAACGGCAAGCATAGATGGTCACGCGGCAGGGCTTGAGTTCCGGCTCCTGTCCTTTGTGCGCCAGTTTATACGCCCTGACGCCTCCTATAGACTTTGCGCTGTAGACAGGCGGCACTTGCTCAATCTCCCCCAAAAAGGAGGCTAAAACCTCGTTAAGTGCGTCGTCGGAAATAGCGGGAACTTCCGCTTGCGCAACCACCGCCCCGCCCTCATCCAACGTATCGGTCTGCTTGCCGAGAACGCAGGTTGCGACGTAGGTCTTCCGTTTGGTCAAAAAATAATCGAACAACTTGGTGGCGGAGCCGACGGCAACGCCAAGCACCCCCGTCGCAAGAGGGTCAAGCGTGCCCAAATGCCCGACTTTGACCTTTTGTCCGGTGCGGCGGCGAAGAATGCCGCGAACTTTTATAACCAAATCACTCGACGACCAGCCGATGGGTTTGATTATATTGAAAAAACCGTTCATAGATTGTCTTTGCACGCCTTTAAGATGTCGTCAAGGACGTTTCCGTAAAAGCCGTTGATCATAAATCCGGCGGCGTTTTTGTGCCCACCGCCCCCAAAGACGGAAGCGATGGCGTTTGCGTCCGCTTTATCCTGCGTGCGGATGCTTACTTTGTAAGAATTGGGACGCACTTCTGTGATGGAAACGGCTATCTCCACACCCGCTACGTTTACCACCTCATTGACGAGGTTTGCGGAGTTTGCGGAGGTCGTGCCGGTCGCTTCAAAATCCGCCTTCAAAAAGCTGAGGATGCCAATGCGATTATTCTCAAAGAACTGCGCCTTGGAAAGCGCCCTTGCCTTGAGTTTAAAGGTGTCGAAGCCTATCTCCCTAAAATGCTTGTACGAGAGTTCCGCATTGGGGACGCCGTAAGCAAGCAGTTCGGACGCGATGGAAAGAGTGCGCGTACCGACGTTTGAAAACCCGAAGTTGCCGGTATCGGTGATAAGCGCGGTATAAAGCAAAGAGGCGATCTCTTTATTCAACAGAGAAACGTCGTAGGTCTTGCAGATCAAATAAACGAGTTCCGCCGTGGCGCCCGCATGCGCGTCGATCAGGTTGTACTGCGCAAAATTGCGGTCCTGCAAGTGATGGTCCACGCAGAAGGTACGCTTGCCCTTTTTAAAAAGCGGAACGAACTTGCCCATCCTCGCTTCCTCGGCACAATCCACCGCAACGGTGAGGTCGTAGGAAGACTTGGCAGCGTCGGCGTTTACCGCTTTGGCGGTGGGCAAACTTTCCATATCAAACTTCAGGTCGCCGTCGCAAAAAACCGAAACTTCCTTGCCCACTTTTAAAAGGAAGGAGCGCAATGCAAGTGCGGAACAAATGGTATCGCAATCGGGGTTGATATGTGAAAAAAGCGCGATCGTTTTCGCACTTTTTATCAATTTTACAGCGTCAATTATCTCCATTTTCATCACCTTTGTAGTTTTTTTCGGTTTCGTGAGTTTTGTCCATTGCGTCTTCGATCAAGTCGGTCAGCTGACGCGCCTGTTCAAGAGAATCGTCAGGAATGATGCGAAGGTAAGGAACCGTGCGCATCTTGACCCGTTGCTTCAAAAGGTTACGCATATGCCCCGTGCAGCCGTTCAACGCTTCGAAAGTTTCCGCCTTCAAGGACGCGTCGCCAAAATAGCTGACGTAAACGCGCGCGTGCGAAAGGTCGTCGCTCGTTTTGACTTCCAAAACCGTCAGCATCCCATGAATGCGCGGATCGTTGAGCTCAAAACGAAAGATGACGGAAAGCTGCTTTAAAAGTTCGGAGTTGATGCGCTCGATGTTCATTTATTGTTGGACCTCCTCGACGATGAAGCACTCGATCACGTCGCCGACCTTGATGTCGTTGTAGTTTTCGATGCCAACGCCGCACTCGAAGCCGGTAAGTACTTCCTTAACGTCGTCCTTCATACGCTTCAAGGAAGAAACCTTGTTTTCGGTGATGACCACGTTGTCGCGGAGCAACCTAACGTCAGCATTTCTTTGCAGTTTGCCTTCCACCACCTTACAACCGGCGATCACGCCCACGCCGCTGATCTTAAAGATCTCTCTGACTTCCGCCCTACCGAGAACGTTCTCCTTGAATTTGGGCGCAAGCATACCCTTCAAAGCGAGGGTGATGTCGTTCAACACATCGTAAATGATCCTGTAATTGCGGACGTCAACGCCAAGTTTGGCGGCTTCCGCCTTGGAATTTGCATCGGGACGCACGTTGAAGCCGATGATGATGGCTTTAGAGGTGCTTGCGAGCACAACGTCGGATTCATTGATCGCGCCGACGCCTTTATGAATGACCTTGACTTTGACTTCGTCGTTGCTGAGCTTCAAAACTTCCTGCACGAGCGCTTCGACGGAGCCCTGCACGTCCGCCTTCACGATGAGGTTAAGCTCTTTGAGCTTACCTTCGTTGATCTGAGCGAAAATATCTTCCAAATTGGGCTTGTTGGCGTTGTCTTCCTCAACCTTGACTTTGATCTTTCTTTCCTCGGCGATCTTCCTTGCGAGTTTTTCGTCAGCAAGGACGATCATCTTATCGCCTGCGGAAGGCGCTTCGTCAAAGCCAAGCACGGAAACCGGCATTGAGGGGCCCGCCGTCTTGACGAGCTTGCCCTTATCGTTGAGCATGGATTTTACCCTGCCGCAAGCGGAACCGGCGACCATGATGTCACCCACGCGAAGGGTGCCGTTTTGGACTAAGATGGTAGCAACGGGGCCTGCCTTATCGATCTTTGCTTCGATAACGGTACCGCGCGCCGCCTTCTTAGAGTTTGCCTTGGGCTTCAATTCTTCCGAAACGAAGAGGTTGATGGTATCGAGCAAATCTTCCACGCCTTGACCGGTCTTAGCGGAAACGGGGCAAGCGGATACGTCGCCGCCGTACTCACCTACGACTACGTCGTAGTTCAAAAGTTCGCGCTTGACGCGGTCGATATCCGCGCCGTGCTTATCGATCTTGTTGATAGCAACGATGATAGGCACTGCAGCCGCTTTTGCGTGGTTGATGGCTTCGATGGTTTGCGGCATGATCCCGTCGTCCGCCGCAACGACGATGATGGCGATATCGGTGACCATGGCGCCGCGAGCGCGCATCGAAGTAAAGGCTTCGTGGCCCGGGGTGTCGATGAAGGTGATCATCTGCCCGTTCTTTTCAATGGTATAAGCGCCGATGTGCTGCGTAATACCGCCCGCTTCCTTTTCGGCAACGTGCGAATTACGGATGTAGTCCAAAAGTGAAGTCTTACCGTGGTCAACGTGACCCATGATCGTGACGATCGGAGCGCGCGGCTCGGTGTTGTCTTCCTCGGAATCTTCGGTGATAAGCTCTTCAAGCTTCTCTTCCGCCGACTTGTCCGCCTTAAGCTCGAGTTCAATGCCGTAGTTTGCGGCGATAAGCTCGGCGACGGAGAATTCGATGGAATCGTTGATGGTCTTCATAACGCCTTCGAGGAGGAGCATCTTCATGATCTCCGCGATAGGTTTACCGATCTTTTCGGAAAGAAGTTTGATAGGCACGGGGTCCACGTTAATGACCGCCTTTTCAATGACGGTCTGCGTCACGACGGGCGCCTGCTTTTGATACTTCTTGCTCTTAAAGCGCCTTGCGATCTCGCTATCGTCGATCTCCTTGCCGTTTTCAAGTTCGCGCCTCAAGATGCTCTTCTTGCTTGCGCCCTTCTTATCCTCGTATGCGGATTGCACCTTGTCGTAGGACTGCTTTTTGCCGCCCTTGCCGCCTTTGCCGGGCTGCGGGGGTACGAACATCGGTTTATCCTTCTCGGAGAGCCCGCCAAAGGTATCTCTCGGAGTAAAAGGTCTTTGACCGTACGGAGCGCGGCCGCCGCGTGCGGACCCGCCGTTTCTTTCACTTTCGGGGATGTAAATGATCGGCTTGAACTTCTTGGGTTCCGGCACGTCGGGACGAAGAGGATTCTTTTGGGGCGCCGCGGGCTTTGCTTCTACCACGGGGGCTTCTTGCTTCGCCTCAGGCTTAGCGGGCTCGGGAGCGGGCTCCGCCTTCTCCTCTTTAGCGGGTTCGGCTACGACTTCCGCTACGGGCGCCGCCTCGGGCGCTTCCGGTTCCTTATTTTCGGGCGCAACGTCTTTGACCTCTTCCACTACGGGAGCAGGTTCTTTTTCCGCCAAGGCTTCCTCTTCTTTTTGCAGCTCCGCCGCAACAAAGGCGTCCTTAATGACGGTGATCTTCGCCAAGAGGTCGTCCGCTCTGCGGCGGGCTTCCCTTACGTCGATCGTAAGACTGCGAAATCTTGCTTTGTCCAGCTCGAACAAAGCGGAAATATTCGCCAAAGCGTCTTTATTCGTTTCACTCATCAGTTACTACCTCCGACTGTATTATTGAGTTCATTTGCGATTGCCGAAGCAAGGTGCTCTTCGCCAATCCCCACACATTTGATCTGTCTGCCTCCGAAATACTCCGAAAGCCCGTTGATCTTATAGAGTTTTATGTTTTTCCCCTGCGAGAAACGCTCCACTTTCTTCAAAGAATTTTCGGAAAGCGCCTCGTCGCAAAGGACCAAAAACGTCTTTTTCTTGGAAAGGATGACGTTTTCGTAGCCGTAAACGATCTTCCCCGACTTGATGGAAAAGCCGATATAGGAGTTTATCTTCTCATTTCGACTCATTTTGAGTAAGGAGAAGGTCGTACGCTTCTTGCGAGACCGGCGTCTTAAACGACTTATTCAAAAGACGGTTTTTGACGCACAATTTCAAGCAATCGGGATTATTGCACAAATATGCGCCTCTCCCCGCCGCTTTGCCGGTTTTGTCAAAGAGAACGTCGCCCGCAGGGGTGCGAACGATCCTATTCAAGTCCTTCTTGTTGAAGAGCTCTTTGCAGGCTATGCACATTCTCATCGACGGTTGCTTGGGCATATTTATTCCTCCGGATTGTCGATGTTATCCAAAATCGAAGAATACGGCTTAACGTCGATCTTCCATTCGGTAAGCTTCGCGGCAAGACGAGCGTTTTGTCCTTCACGGCCGATGGCGAGCGAAAGCATATTGTCGTTGACGATGACTCTTGCGGAGTGCTCCTCGTCGTTGACGTGAACTTGCACTGCTTTTGCCGGGCTGATGGCACGAGCAATAAACTCAAGCGGATCTGCGCACCAATTGATGACGTCGATCCTTTCGCCGTTGAGCTCTTGGACGATCACGTTGATACGGCTGCCGCGCGGCCCGATGCAAGCGCCCACGGGGTCGATGTTGGGGTCGTCGGACGCAACCGCGATCTTGGTACGGAAGCCAGCTTCACGCACGATCTTTTTGATGGTGACGAGGCCGCTCTTAACTTCGGGCACGTCAAGCTCAAACAAACGACGGACAAAGTCCGGATGCGCGCGGGAAACGATAACTTGCGGCGAACGGTTGTTGGTGGTAATTCGTCTGACAAGCACCTTGATCATATCGCCGACGTTGTACTTTTCGTTGCGGATCTGCTCCGAAATGGGCATGATACCTTCCATTTGGGTGGGAAGGATCTCCACGTAAACGCTGTTGGGCTCCACTTTACGGACGATAGCGTTGACGATCTCGCCGGACTTCTCGTTCATTTCGGCGTAGATCTGATCCTTCTTGATGTCGGTAAGGCGTTGCATGATGACCTGCCTTGCGGTCTGCACGGCGATACGGGAAAGGTTCTTCGGGGTGATCTCCTGCGAGATGGTGTCGCCAACTTTGTAGCTGGGTTTGATCTTGCGGGCTTCTTCGAGAGAGATCTCTTTCTCTTCGTCGACAACTTCCTCAACGATGGTCTTGTAAGCGAATACCCTGATCTTTGCTTGATCGGGATAAAGCTTCACTTCGATCGCCGCGCTGGTTGCGTTCTCTTTCTTATATGCGGAAGCCAAGCCCGCTTCAAGAGAGGCGATAAACTCGCTCTTGTCGATTCTTCTCTGCTTTTCAAGTTCGTCAAGTGCCGCAAAAAAGTCTTTATTGATCATATTTCCTCCTAAAATGTGATATACGGTTTCGCTACCGCGATACACTTTGTTTCTATTTTCAATTCGCCGGCTTTGGTTTCAAGCGAAATGACGCCGTTTTCATATGAGAGCAATTTGCCTACGTGCTTCTTCGCGCCGGAAATGGGGGCGTACAAAGCAACTTCGATCTCCGTACCGATCTTTTTTAAGTAATCGCGCTCGGTTTTAAGGGGGCGATCCAACCCGGGAGAAGATACGTTGAGGACGAAGGGCTCGCCCGCCGTGGGGTCAAGCTCGTCCAGCGGCTTATCGATCGCGTTTGCGACAAGCTCCGTATCGTCAAGGCTTACGCCGCCCGGCTTATCGGTATCGATGTAGATCGTGAGGTGCATTGCGTCGTGTTGTTTTTGATAAGTGACCTCGACGAGCTCATAACCGAGACCGTTTAAGATCGGTTGCACGAGTTCTTCTACGCGTTCTTTAACAGACATACTCCTCCGAGAAAGCGCTTATTAAATTAAAAAGTGAGCCGATCAAGCCCACTTCCTCAAAAGCACCTCTACGGTTGAATTATACCACGCCGAAAAGAATAATACAACTGTTTATTATATAAAAATTAACTTTTTATTCAAAAATGAATGCGTTTGCGGCGGCGATAGCCTCTTCCAAGGCATCCCCCCGCTTTTCCCCTTCATACTTCAACGCCGCGGGTTGAATGACGTGCACGTCGTTGGAAAAACTGTAACGAAGGGGTTTTGCGATCTTGTTGAAAACCTCGAGGGCAGCGCTCGGGTTCACGCCGACGATCAGACGATTTGCGCTGAATTTGATCAGATCGGGGATGACGGTGGAAAGGCGAGGCGAAGCGTACCCCATGCGGTTGGCGTATTCCGCCTTTTCGTTGTCTTCGGTGAACGCCACTTTTAAGAAGGTATGCAGATATTCCTTGATCTTTCCGTCTTCGACGGAACACATCGCCACTTCATACGGAACGACGGCGCGCTCCGTCTTGATGGAACGCACGGCAAGCGTCACGCCGTTTGCGGTATGATTGATTTTTTTGTCCTTGTGATCGTCAAAGAAATCGAAGCCCATTTGATCGTAGGTAACTTCGTGGTATTCATTGGGGAATAAGACGGAATAGTTCTCCGGCGGATCAAGCGGCTTGGTCTGCTCCGCGATGGTGGAGAAAGGAATCTTGCAAAGGGCGATGGACTTGACGTACATGCTGTAATTTTGGGCGTCCTCGCGGGTGTTCACCCTGCCTTTGCACACCACTTCCGCCCCGTTTTGCAAGGCGCCAAATTCGTCGTCCGTGTTGATGAATACGCTCAAATAACCCGTCGTATCGCTGATGGTAAAGGTGTAATAATGCTTGAAAAACTTTTTGTACTCCGCCCGTTTACTTTCGTCGCGGGTCTTGAAGGAAAGATAATTGATCTTGCCGCAACATACGACGTCCTCCCCTTCGCCGCGCAAAGTGGAAATATGTACGGCGGGCGCGTGCAAGTCGCCTATCTTGCCCATCAACAGCACTTTGTCGGTGACCGTAACGGTTTTACCGTAGCGGCCGGAATCCATGGCGCTCTCGGTGGAAAAAGCGATCTCGGAATCCTCCACGACGGAGAAATCAAGGGTAACGTCGAGGCAGTACTTTTGGTAGAAAAAGTCCTTGATGCGCTTATCGAAATCCACCGTTTGCATATAATCACGAATGTTTTGCTGAACGGTGAAGGAAAGCTTAAGCCCGGAAGTCAAATCGATCGTAACGCGCGAGAAATCAAGGTTTGCGGCAATGAGCGGGAAGTACTTTGCCATATACTCCGCCAGCGCGGAACGCACGTTTTCCGGCGTCAAAATAATCTTTTCAAACTGACAAGTAACGAGAAAATCCGACCCAATAGCCTTGGTGACGGCGTCCTTGATGTTGTGGATATCTTCGTTTTTAAGCTGGTAATCGAAAACGTCTTCCGGCACGAGGAAAGTAACGTTGAGCTTCTTTCCGTTGAGTTTTACGAGGCCCAAACGCAAATAATCGTACTTTTCGGGAAACGCTTCTTTTATGACGGATAAGATATCAGTCAAGGTTCGCCTCCTTTATCGCTTGCAACAATTCTTCTGAAATGCGGTCGTTGGGCACGGTTTTGATGATCTCCCCATGCTTTATGATCGCGGACTTTTCCTTGCCGCCAGCCACGCCGATATCCGCGTGTTTACCTTCGCCGATGCCGTTGACTACGCACCCCATCACCGCGACGGTAAAATGCTTTTTGATGTGCGCGGTGGCTCTTTTTACCTCTTCGGCAAGCGCCGCGACGTTGATCTCAGTGCGCGCGCACGTCGGGCAGGAAATGACCTCCACAAAATTATCTCTGACGCCCGTCGCCTTAAGTAACAGGTCGCCGGCGTAAACTTCATCAACGGGATCACCCGTAATTGAAACGCGGATGGTATCGCCTATGCCGTCGAGAAGCAGCGCTCCAATGCCCGCGTAAGACTTTGCAAGCGCAAGGTCTCCCCCGCCCGCTTCGGTCACCCCAAGGTGCAACGGATAAGAGGTGGAACGCGCCAAAATGCGGTAGGCTTGGGCGTTGATCTTTACGTCGCTGCATTTTGCGGAAATGACGATATCCTCAAACCCGAATTTTTCAAGCAAAGCGACGCCGCGAAGCGCGCTGTCCGCAAGCGCCTCGGCGGAAAACCCGAATTTTTTAACGGACGCAGTTTCAAGCGACCCGCCGTTGACCCCCACGCGAATGGGGATGCCGTGGTCTTTTGCGGCGGCTGCGATCTCACGCACGGCGCTTTCCGCGCCGACGTTGGACGGATTGATGCGTATCTTATCGATGCCGTTTTCAATGGCTGCAAGCGCTAAAGACGCGTCAAAATGAATGTCGGCTACCAACGGAACGCCCACCTGCTTTTTGATCTCCGCAACGGCTTTGGCGGCTTCCGGCGTGTTGACGCTCATACGCACGACGTCACACCCCGCTTTTTGCAAACGGAGAATTTGGGCGACCGTCGCTTGAACGTCCTCCGTCTTGGTGTTTGTCATGGATTGTACGGTGATCTCGGCGCCTCCGCCAATATACCGGTCTTTTATCTTGATGCGTTTGGTCATATCAATTAAAACAACCTTGCTATCGTACCTAAATTCAGTATATCACAAAGTATCGCAAATGCAAATAGGATCACGATACCGACGGTGTGGATAATGGCTTCCACCTTGCGATTGACTGGTTTTCGGAAGATCATTTCGATCAAAACGAAGATCACGCGACAGCCGTCCAACGCCGGGAACGGAAGCGCGTTCATCAACGCGACGCTTGCGCTCATGATGCCAAACATCAACAAAACGCCGCGGAAGCCGAGGGTCATCGTAATTTTACCCATTGCGGCGACGCTCGTGACCGTGCCGCCCACCGACCCTTTGAGGCCTACCGCGCCGGTGAACAAGCCGCCGATGGTCTTGAAGGTCAAGATGACAAGTTGCCAAATAAATATAAAGCTCCTGCCCAGCGCCTCAAAAAGGTCCATTCTGTAATAAGCGTAACCGATGTTGATGCCAAAACCGTGGTACTTGCTGTCCGTTTCGTTGCCGTCTTTATCAACGGTCTTGCTCTCAAATTCGCCTTTTTGTACTGTGACGGAAACTTTTTCGCCGTTGCGAATGACCACGACTTCCGCCGTTTCGCCCGCGCCGCTCAAAAGTGTGGAAATGTTGGTTTCAATGACGGAATAAACGTTCTTGCCGTCCACTTGATAGATGAGATCCCCTTCTTCGAAGTTTTGGACGAAAGCGCTGTCCGTCGGTACGTTCAAATCAACTATCTTGGGGAGAGTGTAGCCGTAAGTTGCAAAAAGGACGGTAAGGATCAAGACTGCGGAAATAAAGTTAAAGGTAACGCCGGCAAGCAAAACCACGATCCTTTTCCAAGGTTTTTGGCTGTTGAACGAGCCTTCTACGGCGCTATCCGCGTCCTCCCCTTCAAACGCGCAAAAACCGCCGAGCGGTACGGCGCGTATGCTGAAAACTTCCCCCGTTTTTTCACTCTTTTTGGAAAAAAGTTTGGGACCGAAGCCGATGGAAAACTCGTTGATCTTGAATTTGAGCGCTTTGCCCAAAAGATAGTGCCCCGATTCGTGCACGAGGATCATCACCATCAATGCGATGATCGCAACAAAAATAGACAAGGCGACCTGGCCCGCGCTTCCGATCAAAAAACTCATAATTTTTTCACCACGTTACGAGTATATTTTTCGATCTCGTCGTTTATGCGAAGGACGTCGGCAAGCCCGTACTCGCCCTTGAGCGAAAACTCGTTCAAAACGATTTCCAAGGTTTTTGCGATGTCGGAATACTTGATGGCGCCTTCCAAATAGGCGGGCACCAAAACTGCGTCGGCGGCAAGCATTGCCGCGGGGTACAAACCGCCCTTTTTCCCGGCTTCGAGCAAGATGCGGAAGCAAGGATATCGGTTGAGGTCGATCTCCTCAAACGTCAAAGAAAACGGCGTTTTCAAGGGCTTTACGGGAGAGGCGACGCGCTCCGGATAGGTAAAGGCGTATTGGATGGGCAAACGCATATCCGGGGAAGAAAGTTGCGCGATGGTTGCCCCGTCCGCAAAGCGGACCATTGAATGCACGACGCTTTCGCGGTGAAGGACGGTTTCGATCTTTTCAAACGGAAGACGGAAAAGATGCTTCGCTTCGATAACTTCAAACCCTTTGTTGACCATCGTAGCGCAATCGATCGTGATCTTTTTGCCCATATTCCAATTGGGATGCGCAAGCGCGCGTTCGGGCGAAACGTTATCGAGTTCATCAAGGGGCACGTCACGGAAGGCGCCGCCGCTTGACGTGATGATCAAGGCGTCCACGTCCGAAAAGCGCCCTGCCGCCAAGCATTGGAAAATGGCGGAATGTTCGCTGTCCACGGGCACGATCTCGCTTTTGAACTCGTCCTTCATGCGCATAACGTATTCGCCGGCGGAAACGAGCATTTCTTTGTTGGACAAGGCGATCCTTGCGCCTTTGCTCATGGCGATCAAAGTAGGACGAAGAGCGTCAATGCCTACGACCGCGTTCAAAAAGACGTCGTAATCAGCATTTTCCGCCGCGGCAACGAGAGCGTTTTCACCCGTGATAAGCTCGCAAGGATAGTTAAAGCTATCCTTTGACGGCGGATTTTTGCCGCTGAAGCACACGATGGGAACTTTGTGACGGTTGGCTACTTCTACTAACTTATCGGCGTTGGAGTGCGAAGAAACCAAGGTAAGCGAAAACAGATCGGGATTTTTTTCGATGACGTCCACCGCTTGCGAGCCGATGGAGCCGGTAACGCCGATGATCGCAATTTTTTTCATGCCGCTACCCCCATATAAACGGTAAGGAACAAGGCTACGATGGGCGCTACGAAGAGCAAACTATCCAGCCTGTCCATCACGCCGCCATGCCCCGGAAAAATCTTTCCGAAGTCCTTTACGCCGGTTTTGCGCTTCAAAAGGGATGCCGCCAAGTCCCCGATAATTGCCGCCGTTGTGCACAAAATTGCAAGCGCAAAGTACACGGGAATTGAAACGTAATATTCTTCAAACAATCGGATAATTCCGACATTTCCGAAATTTTTAAAAACGCCGAAAACGTCAAAAAGCAAAAGCACGGCAGTTGCGCCGACAAGCCCGCCTACGTATGCGCCCACGGCGCCCGCTACGGTCTTTTTGGGGCTGACGTCTTCCATCAGTTTTTTCTTGCCGAACAACATACCGGCAAACAACGCAAAGGCGTCCGAAAGCAAAGTGACGAACAGCACAAAGAAGATGCCGAGGAGCCCCGCCGAACTGTGATTGATCACAAAAAACGACGTGCAAAGGATCATCGGATAGAACAAGATCAAAACCGTAAAAAGCAAATCGTTCAAAGTACGGCTCGCCCTGTTAAACAAAAGGGTCGCAAGCGCCGTTAAAACAGCCAGCATCGCCGCAAACAAGATGCCCGCCGCATTGAAAAAGTAAAAGAGCGGATAGACCGCGACGGCAAAGACAACGAGCGGAAGCACGAAGGCTTGGTACTCGCACTTCTTCCCAACGCGTACCATTTCAAAGGCGCCAAACGCCATAAAGACGTAAAAAAGAATATCCGCAAGCTCAACGTACAGCGTGCGAAGATAGAGGATGAACAGCAACGCGACGGCAACGAGCGCCACCGCGGTAAGATTACGCTTTAGCATCGCCCTTCTTCAAACCTCCGTATTTTCTGACGCGCGACGAATACTCGTCAAGCACGCCGACAAATGCTTTTTCATCAAAATCCGGCCACAACGTATCGGTGAATATCAATTCCGCATACGCGGATTGCAACAAAAGGAAATTGCTGAGCCGGACTTCTCCGCCCGTGCGCACCACGACGTCCGGGAACGTGAGATCATGCGTATAAAGCGCATTTTTGATCTCTTCTTCCGAAACCGAAGTTTTGCCGCTTTGCAACAGGCGGTTGACGGCGGAGGTGACCTCCTCCCAACTGCCGTAATTCAAGGCGATGACCACGTTCAGCCCCGTGTTTTCCTTGGTGCGTTCGGTCATCTCGACGCAAGCATCCCTAACGTCCTCCGGAAGACGGCTGAGATTGCCGATAAAACGGAGTTTTACGTTCTTTTGCTTGTAGCGGTCGATCTCGGACAAAAATTTGCGGAAAATTCCGAATAAATAGTCGATCTCGCTTTGCGGACGCGCCCAATTTTCAGTAGAAAAAGCATAAAACGTGACCGTTTTTATCCCGAACTTCGCGGCAAGATCCACCACGTTTTCGAGCGTCTGCGTCCCCATTTTATGCCCATACTTTCTCGGCATGTGGCGGCGTTCCGCCCACCTGCCGTTACCATCCATTATAAACGCGATATGCGAAGGCGTCATTCGACCTCCTTATACAGTCAAGATCTCGCTTTCCTTCTCTTTGAACGCCTTATCCGCGATGGCGACGTAATCGTTGAGGAGTTTGTCAACGTCCTTTTCAAGCGACTTCACGTCATCTTCGGTGATCAAGCCGTCCTTCTTCAGTTTCTTCAACCCTTCGTTGGCGTCGCGCCTATGATTGCGAAGGGTTACTTTGGAGTTCTCCGTCACTTGCTTAAGCTCTTTAACGAGGGCTTGGCGGCGTTCCTCCGTAAGATCGGGGAAAACCAAACGCAAAACCTTGCCGTCGTTGTTGGGCGTGATGCCGATATTGGCGTCCACGATGGCTTTTTCAGCCGCCTTCAAAGCGCTGCCGTCCCAAATGGAAACGACGATCATCTTTGCTTCGGGCACCGTGATGCTACCCATTTGATTGAGGGGCGTGGGCGTGCCGTAGTAATCCACCATCACTTTGTCGAGGATGTGCGGATTGGCGCGACCTGCGCGAATGTTCAAAATGTGCGCTTTGTAGCCGTCCACCGTCTTCTTGAGCGCGGTTTCGTATGTATCCAAGATTTCCAAAACTTCCATAATATCGTATGACATAGTTTTATTCCCCCGTTACTTTATTATAGCACAAAACCCGATCAATGAATCAAGGTGCCGATTTTTTCGCCGCGAACGGCCTTCATAATACTGCCTTCATCCTTCAAGCCGAAGACGATCAAGGGGATCTTGTTGTCCATGCAAAGGGATGCGGCGGTGTAATCCATCACGCCAAGATGATTGGACAAAAGATCAAGATAGTTCAAGGTGTCGTACTTCTTGGCGTTCGGGTTGGTTTTGGGATCGCTGTCGTAAACGCCGTCCACGTTCTTCGCAAGAAGGATGGCTTCCGCACCGATCTCGGCGGCGCGAAGCACGGCGGCGGTATCCGTGGTAAAATACGGGTTGCCGGTACCGCAAGCAAACACCACGATCCTGCCTTTGTTGAGGTGGTTGATGGCTTTGCGTTGGATGTATGGTTCCGCCACGCGGGTGATGGTAAGCGCGGTCATAACGCGGGTGTCTGCGCCCTTTCTTTCAAAGGCGTCCTGCAGCGCAAGCGCGTTCATAACGGTGGCAAGCATGCCCATATGATCGGCAGTTGCCCTATCCGACATAAACTTCGCCTTGCCGCCGCGCCAGAAGTTGCCACCGCCGACGACGATGCCGATCTGCACGCCGGCGTTCTTTACGGCGATGATGTCCTCGGCAATGTGGTCGATAAACTGTTCATCCAGCCCCGTACCCGCTTCGCCGCCAAGCGCTTCACCTGAAATTTTGATAATCACTCTTTTATAAGCCGCCATAATTTTCTCCTTTTGCGCGATCCCAAAGGATTCGGCTGTCATTTGCTTAGAAAAAAGGGCAAAAGTGAATTTGCCCTTCAAAAACCGAAACGAATTACTTGATCTGGCTCATCACTTCGTCAACGAAGTTGTCGACCCTCTTTTCAAGGCCTTCGCCCATCTCGAAGCGGACGAATCTCTTGACCGAAAGGTTCAAGCCGTTGTCCTTATTGACGGAAGCGAGATATTGCTTGATGGAGATATCGGGATTTTTGACGAATTGCTGATCCATTAAACAAACGTCCTTGTAGTACTTGTTGATACGGCCGAGCACCATCTTCTCAACGATCGCGGCAGGCTTGCCTTCGTTGAGCGCTTGAGCGGTAAGGATCTCCTTTTCCTTCTCAAGCTCTGCTTGGGGAACTTCACTGCTGACCACGTAAGAGGGCTTCGCAGCGGCGATCTGAAGCGCGACGTCGTGAGCGAACGCGCGGGATGCCTCGGTATCAGCGCCGGTCACTTCGACCAAAACGCCCACCTTGCCGCCCATGTGGATGTAGCTTTCAAGGATGCCGTCCTCGGTGGTGAATTTTGCAAAGCGGCGGAGAGAGATCTTCTCACCGATCTTTGCGGTGGCTTCGATGACTGCGCTCTGCTTCGCGGCGACAAGCGCGTCGATATCGGCAACGTCGTTGTTTACAACGTAGTCGGCGATATCAGCCACAAAAGCCTGATAAGCATCGCCCTTCGCAACGAAGTCGGTCTCACAGTTGACTTCCACGAGGGTGCCCACGTTGCCTTTGATAGAAGCGGCGACAACGCCTTCAGCGGCGATCCTGGACGCCTTCTTAGCAGCGGTGGCCATGCCCTTCTCACGAAGGATCTCGATGGCTTTTTCCATATTGCCGTCGGCTTCGGTAAGAGCCTTTTTGCAATCCATCATGCCGACGCCGGTCTTTTCTCTGAGTTCTTTAACATCACTTGCAGTAAACATCTTACTACCTCCGAATTATTCCGCGTCAGCGGGAGCCTCGACGGGAGCCTCTTCGCTTGCGCTCTCATTTGCTTCTTCAACGGCGTCCTCAGCAACTTCGTCCTCGTCGGACACGCTGAATTCAACGCCTTCCTTCGCCTCGATGACCGCGTTTGCGATGGTGGAAGCGATGAGCTTGACGGCACGGATAGCGTCGTCGTTGCCCGGGATGACGCAGGTAACGTTGTCCGGGTTGCACTTGGTATCAACGAGAGCGACCACGGGGATGCCGAGCTTGTTTGCTTCGTCAACGGCAAGGTGCTCCTTGTCCACGTCGACGACGAAAAGGAGATCGGGGAGCTGGCGCATATACTTGATGCCGCCGAGGTTCTTCTCCAAAAGATCGCGCTCCTTCAAAAGGAGACCGACTTCCTTCTTGGGAAGAAGATCAAACTCGCCGAGCTGCTCCATTTGGTTGAGCTTGTTCAAACGGTCGATGCGGGTGCGAATGGTCTTGAAGTTGGTGAGGGTGCCGCCGAGCCATCTTTGGTTGATGAAGTACATCGAGCAACGCTCCGCCTCTTCCTTGATCGCATCCTGAGCCTGCTTCTTGGTGCCGACGAAGAGAACGGTCTTGCCCATCTTGACTTGGTCACGAACGAAGGCATACGCCTTTTCGATCTCGACGACCGTCTTCTCAAGGTCGATGATGTGCACCCCGTTACGAGCGGTATAAATATACTTGCTCATCTTGGGGTTCCAGTGGCAGGTACGGTGACCGAAATGGACACCGGCTTCCAAAAGCTGTTTCATGGTGATAACTGACATAACAAAAAATCCTCCTGTTTTTTCTTCCCGCGACTTCTTTGACCGCCACAACTCAAACGAGCAACAGTACGACCTCGGTCACGGTGCTTTTTAGCTTTTTTATAATATCATACGTAAAAACGGTTTGGCAACGATTTTTTATAATAATTTATAATTACTTTTTATCGTCGCAACCGGAGCACCCCGCGCAATCGCCCGAGCAGTCGCTCGCGTTGTTTTCGAGGAACTTTTCAAAAACGGCGTTGAGCTCGTTTTCATCCTCGATGGGGGTGAGGTCGACGGTGCCGTCGTCATTTTCCTTAATATTGAAAATGTAGCAGCTGCCTTCCTCGTAATCTTCGCTTCCGACGATGGGCTCAACGACGCAGTAAAGCTTGTCGTTCATCTCAACGGTGTCCAAAAATTCGCATTGAACTTGATTGCCGTCTTCGTCAGTCAAAGTGATCATATCTTTTTCTTCGTTTTCCATAATTACCTCACTATTTGTTCAAGTAACTGCGAAGGATGATCTCCGCCGCAACCTTGTCTATTACCTTTTTGCGTTCCTGCCTGGAAAGCCCCGCCTCGATCAGCATCTCTTCCGCTTCCACGGTGGTCAGGCGCTCGTCCTCGTATTCGACGGGAAGCCCTGATTTTTGCTGCAATAAGGCGCCGAACGCGCGCACCTTTTCCGCCCTGTCGCCTTCGGTGCCGTCCATATTTAAAGGAAGCCCCAAAAGGATCATCCCTGCGCCGCGCGACAAAGCCATCTCGGCAAAATACGAAGCATCCGCTTCCGCACCCTGCGAAAGATGGGTCTCGATGCCGTTGGTGCTGATCCCCAACGGATCGCTGACTGCAACGCCGATGCGGACGTCGCCGATGTCCAAACACAGAATTCTCATAGAAAAACTATATCATCTGGCGAAAGGAAAATCAAACGATTTAACCTTTGTTGCGACGAATGACTTTTGCCCGAACGAGATTTTTTTCAAAACCGTTTTCGGACGGATGGTAAAAAGTTTCGTCCTTGATGGCGTCGGGGAGATACTGTTGCTCCACCCAGCCGCCGTAGGAATGCGGGTACTTATAACCCTCGATCTTTTCCTGCTTATAGTTGGCGTCCTTCAAATGCTTGGGGACGACGTCGCCGTAGGTCTTTTCCACCGCGTCGTGCGCGGAATACAAAGCGCCGACGACCGAATTGCTCTTGGACGCTTCGCAAACGTACAAAATGGCTTCGGTAAGCGGGATGCGCCCTTCCGGCAGACCGATGTTTTGCATCGCAGTCATTGCGGAAACAGCAATAGTCAAAGCGTACGGATCAGCCATGCCGACGTCTTCGGCGGAATGCACCACCAAGCGACGGCAAATCAGCATGGGATCGCACCCGGAAGAGATCAGACGTTCCATCCAATAAACGGCGGCGTCGCTGTCACTACCGCGGAGAGATTTGCAAAAGGCGGAGATCATGTCGTAATAAGTGCTTTCGTCAATGGAAAGATATTTCTTTTGCACCGATTGGGAAGCGATCTCCTTGGTGATCTCGATCACGCCGTTTTTATCGGGCGGCGTGGTGATCACGGCGAGCTCCAAACTGTTGTACGCAATGCGAAGATCCCCATCCGAAGCGTAAGCGAAATGGGCGAGGACATCGTCCGCGCAAGTGACGTTGTACGCCTTGAGACCGCGCTCATCCGTAAGAGAAGCGCGAAGAGCGCCGATGATCTCCTCGGAAGAAAGCGGCTTGAACTCAAAGAGCCTACAGCGAGAGACGATCGCTTTGGTCATGGAGATAAAGGGGTTTTCCGTCGTGGAACCGATGAAGGTGATGACCCCCTCTTCGATGGCGGAAAGCATACAATCGGACTGCGCCTTGTTCCAACGATGGCATTCGTCCAAAAGCAAATAGGTGCGCGTGCCGTATAGCTTCAAACGGGAACGCGCTTCGTCAATGACCTTTTTGGCGTCGGAAACGCCGCTGGAAACGGCGTTGAGCTTTTCAAAATGCGACTTGGTCGTTTCCGCAATAATGTTGGCGAGACTGGTTTTGCCCGAGCCGGGCACGCCGTAAAAAATGCAGCTGCCCAAGCGATCCGCCGCGATGGCGCGACGAAGAAGAGTTCCTTCGCCGACGATGTGCTTTTGCCCGATAAACTCGCTCAAAGAACGCGGACGCATTCTTTCCGCAAGGGGTTTGACCTGATTCGTGTTTTCGGTAAAATCAAAAAGATCCATACAAAGATGATACCACAAAACGCGAATCATTACAAGGGAATCAATCAAACCTACAAAGAAGGTTTACGTTTTCTTTTACCTCCCGTAGATCGATGCGGTCAACGCGCTTGCCGTCGGCGAAAAGTCCCGCCTCTCCCCCTCTTTGGTACAAAACGGCAATTTTGCGTCCGCAAAGAGCGATCTCCGCGCTGAGCTCGTCAAAGCAGGAAGGAAAATTCGGCTTGACGTACAAATAATCGCCCCGCTTTTTTACCCCGAAAAAGTCCTCGGTCAAAACGTATTTGAGCCACGCAGCGCTCCCGGTATACCACGTCCATCCGGCGCGGCCGACGTAGGGCTCGCACCCGTAAACGTCGCCGGCAAGGACGTAAGGCTCCGCCATATAGCGCTTTGCGCCCTCTTGCGTTTTACAGCGCGTCATCGGACAAAGCGAGGTAAGAACGCGGTACGCTTCCTCCTTTTCCCCCGCTTCCAACAGCGCCTTCAAGTACCAAACGGCGGCGTGCGTGTACTGCCCGCCGTTTTCTCGGACGCCCTTTGGATACGCCGCGACGTAGCCGTAGTTGGAATGCCTATCGAAAGGCGGCGAAGAGAGCTTAACGATGCCAAAGG
>JAGAAA010000006.1 GCA_017615495.1 Clostridia bacterium | reverse complement strand
TAGAACTCCAAAGTATCGGTGGAATTATAGCCGAAATCGGCGTATATTTCCGCAAATTCCTTTTCCGTCGTCGGGTTGGTCAAGGTTTCTTTGCCGCCCGCGTAAGTGTAGGACTTGTTGTTGATATCGTGGTTGCCGGGGATGGTATACACCTTGATACCGGCTGCCTCCAACCTCGCAAGTTCGGCCGCCACGGCGCGATGCGTGACCTCTCCGCCGTCATCCGAGTTGTCGCCCGAAACGAGCACGACGTCAAAATCGGATTCTTCGATGATCCTATCCACCGCCGTCTTCAAAATAGAGTTCGAGAGCCCAAGCATCTTTTGCCCGTGCGCTTCCCACGCCTGATAATCGGAGCAGGTCATATCCACCGCCTGCGTTTCGCTCATCACGTGGATATCGGCAAGCACGCCGATGGAGATATCCTTTTCGCCGTCCTTGACGAATTTGCCGTAATCGGACTCCTGCGTCTTTTTCTTTTTGCAAGAAAACAACAGGAGCGTCGAAGACAACAACGCCATGATCAATACGATCACAAGAATTCTAAGAATCACCCTTTTCATTTTGCCCTCTCCACTTTGTTTTTCAAGGTGGTGACCCCGGGGATCTCCACTTCGAAAACGTCACCGGGGGTAAGCGCCCCGATGCCCTCCGGCGTGCCGGTCAAGATCACGTCGCCGGGTTCCAGCGTCATCACACCGCTGATAAAAGCGATGGACTTTTCAACGCTGTTTATAAGGTCGCGCGTGCGCCCGTGTTGGACCACGACGCCGTTGCGTTTGCCGATGACCTCAAGGTCCTCCGGCGTAACTTCCGTTTCAATATGGGGGCCAAGCGGACAAAAGGTGTCAAAACTCTTTGCGCGCGTCCATTGGCCGTCCCTCTTTTGCATATCGCGTTCGGTCACGTCGTTTGCGGCGGTGTAGCCGAGCACGTAACCGAGAGCGTCCTTTTCCGAAACGTTCTTCGCCCTTTTGCCGATCACGACGGCAAGCTCCGCCTCATAGTCCACTTTGGTGGCGCAGGCGGGATAGACGATGTTCTCCCCGTCGGCGATGACCGAAGAGGAAGGTTTCAAAAAGACGGTAGGCTCCGGGAGGACGTCCAAACGGAGTTCCTCCGCGTGTTTTTTGTAGTTAGCGCCAAGGCAAACCACCTTGGAAGGGCTGACGGGCGAAAGCAATTTATATTCTCCATCATAGGGTTCGGAAAGCTCCCCCCATTCGGCAAAAACGTCGCCGAGGATCAAGTGGTAACCGTCCTCGCGAAGCGATGCGTAAAAGGTCCCTTCCGGGATTTGTATCCTTGCTATTTTCATAGTTTTCCTTCCTTGACCAAACAGTCGCGCTCGATCGCCGCCCACAAGAACGCCGCGATGCCGTAGGTCAAATTGGACGCCTTGGGCACCCAAGCGTAACCGACGTACGGTACGACGGGAACGGGGATGGTGGGTCCGCTGATCTTGGTCATCAGCACTTTGCCGTTTTTCTTTTGCTTCACGCAGGAAAGGACGAAGTTGTACGCCTTTTCCGCATAGGGAAGATATTCTTCGCCGAGGTACCCCATCCTGACCGAATGGAAAATGCCGTCCGCAATGAGGGCGGTGGCGGAAGATTCCAAATAAGTGCGCCTACCGAGCAAGGTGTTGAACCCGCCCGACTTATCTTGGCGCTTCAATACGGCGTCCACCGTCAACTTCAAAACTTCCAAGATGCGCGCGCGATCGGGATGCTCCCCGATGCAATCCAAAATTTTGGGAAGCGCCGAGATGACCCAACCGTTGCCCCTCGCCCAATAATACTTGCGCTTGGGGTAATGCGACCCTCTTTTTACCCAATAACTGTGGTACCAAAGGTGGTCGTTTTCATCCATCATGCAGCTTGCGTAAAGCGCCGGTTGCCTTGCCGCCACTTCCAAAAGTTCCTTGTCTCCTTCCGCCGCCGCGTAACGCGCGGGGAAAACGCTGAACATCATCAGGCTGTCCACCCAAATGGAATCGGGATAAAACTTGCTCACCCAATGATCGCCGAGGTGGTTGACGGCGTCCTTATAGACGCGAGGCTCGTTTTTGATATAGTCGAGCACCTTGTCCGTCAACGCTTTGTAAGCGGGGTTTTGGGTGCGACGATACACCGCATAGGTTATGAAGCCGGGGGCGGCGGTATCCGCCGAAGCCACTTTCGGCTCGTGCTTGACGTAATGGTCGCAAAAAGCCTTTAAGAAAGGAAGATAGTCCTCGCCGCCAAAATGGCGCTCAAGGTCATCCAGCGCAGCGCCCATAATGCCCTGCCCCCAGGTCCAACGCATTTCGGGATCTTTGGTGCGGACGATATAGTCGGCAAGCTTTTTTGCGATCTCAATACTCATTACTTCAAGTCCTCTCCGTAGCCGATGTTTTTGATGTGCTCCACGCTCTTGGCGATCTCGCTGTAAGGATGGGGCGTGTTTTGTTCGATGGCGCCGTAATCCACGCCGTTTGCCTTGGCGGCTTCGATGATCCAATTAAAATCGATCACGCCGTCACCGAGGGCGTAGTTGGCGGGGTTCCTGCCGATAAATTTGCGATACAAAGCGTAATCGCGCAGGTGTACGCCGCGCACTCTGCCGGACAAACGGGTGAGAAGCTTCTCCACGTTGATGCCCGCCTTGGTGGTCCAATAGGTGTCGATCACAAAGTTCATATCCTCGCTCATATTCTCGACGATGAGGTCGAAACGAGTGCCGTTGAAGCCCTTCTTGGTGGCGCGGATAAACTCAAAATCGTGGTGATGGTAGCAAAGCTGGATGCCGTGCTCCTTGTACTTTTTGGCAAGTTCGCTTGCCCATTTGCAAAACTCGATGAGCTTTTCATCGCTGCCGATGATGCAAGCGGTGGGAAGCACCGAAATAATAGCCGTCTTGCATTCCGTCTCATTGAGGAACTTCAAGCACTTGTCAAACTCATCCGCGAGGATGTTGGGCTTGATCTGCGCCGAAACGACTTCAATGCCAAACTCTTCCTTCGCCTTTTTGAATGCGGCGATGTCGAGGTCGTCAAAGTTGATACGCGCCGCCTCGATGTACTTGATGCCAAGTCCGGCAAGGTTTTTCAAGGTGCCGTACAGGTCCTTTTGCGCCTGCTTGCGGCAGGTGAACAATTGCAAACCTATTTTCATTGCGTTCTCCTTTTACCTAAGGTCGGTGGTCTTCACGCCCTGCATGTCGTCAAAGACCTGGTTTTCACCGCACATGCCCCAGATAAAGGTGTAATTCTTGGTGCCAACGCCGCTGTGGATGGACCAGCTCGGCGAAATGACCGCTTCTTCGTTTTGGACGACGATGTGGCGGGTCTCGGTGGGGTTGCCCATCATATGGAAGACCACGTTGTCCTGCGGGATGTCAAAATAGATGTAAACCTCCATACGGCGCTCGTGGGTATGGGACGGCATCGTGTTCCAGTTGCTGCCCTCTTCCAGCTGCGTGAGACCCATCGTGAGTTGGCAGCTTTCGCAATTGCCCGGCACGATAAATTGGTTGATCGTACGCTTGTTGCAATCCTTGAAGTCGCCGCAAGCGCGATGTACTGCGTTGACGAGGGGGATGTGCTTGGTGGGGTACTCTTTGTGCGCCGGCGTGCTGTTCAAGTAGAAGTGCGCCGGAGCCTTTGCGTCGTTGGACTTAAAGACGATCTCCTTGGTGCCTCTGCCGATGTACAAACCGTCAAAGTGGTCCATCTTGTAGACCTTGCCGTCCACGGTGACCGTGCCCGCGCCGCCGATGTTGATCACGCCGAGCTCACGCCTCTCGCAGAAGTATTCCGCGCCGAGTTCCTCACCCGCAAGGAGGGGAAGCTCCTTTTTGACCGGGCAAGCGCCGCCCGCGATGATCCTGTCGATATGGGAATAAGTCAAGTTGATCTTATCCGCCTCGAAGATGTTTTGAATGAGGAAGTTCTCGCGAAGCTCCTCAGTGTTCATTCTGCTATATTCCTTTTTGGAAACCGCGTATCTGACGTCCATTTTTCCAGTCCTCCTTTATCTTTGCACACGGCCGCTGCCGTCACCTTCGATGAGTTTCAAAACTTCGTCCACCGAAACCATGTTGTAGTCGCCTTCGATGGAATGCTTCAAGCAGCTTGCGCCAACGGCGAATTCAATGACCTTTTGGCTGTCCTCTTTGAAGTTGAGCATACCGTAGATGAGGCCGCCGCCGAAGCTGTCGCCGCCGCCCACGCGGTCCACGATGTGGATCATGTATTCTTTGCTGAAGAAGTAATTCTTGCCGTCATAGAGCATGGCGCTCCACTTGTTGTCGTTTGCGGAAATGCTGCCGCGGAGGGTGATCGCCACGTACTTGAAGCCAAACGCGTCCACGAGCTTTTTGGCAACGGACTTGTAGCCCTCTTTGTTCAAAGCCCCCTTGGAGATATCGGTGTCGTCCGCCTTGATGCCGAAGACGTCCGCGCTGTCCTCTTCGTTGGCGATAAGGACGTCCACGTACGGCATCAGGGAAGTCATAACTTCCTTTGCCTTAGCCTTCGTCCAAAGCTTCTTTCTGTAGTTGAGGTCACAAGAAACGGTGATGCCCTTCGCCTTAGCCGCCTTGACAGCGTCAAGCGTGATCTCCGCCGCGCTGTCCGAAAGAGCGGGAGAAATGCCGGTGAAGTGGAACCAGTTTACGCCCTCGAAGATCTTGTCCCAATCAAAGTCTTCCCTCTTGGCAAGAGCAATGGCGGAAGCCGCGCGGTCGTAGATGACCTTGCTGGGCCTTTGGCTGGCGCCCTTCTCGAGGAAGTAGATGCCGATCCTATCGCCGCCGCGGACGATCTTGGAAGTATCCACGCCAAACCTGCGGAGGCTGTTGACCGCCGCCTGACCGATGTCGTTGTTGGGGAGCTTGCCGACAAACGCGGCGTCAATGCCGTAATTTGCGAGGGAGACCGCAACGTTGGCTTCGCCGCCGCCGAAGGTCACCGTAAACTTATCTGCCTGCACGAAACGAAGGTACCCCTCCGGCGCAAGCCTTAACATCAATTCACCAAAAGTTACTGCTTTCATTTAACTACCTCCATCGCTTCTTTGGATAAAGCGGTTATTTTATCAAATTCTTTTGCCTTGATCAGGCTGTCCTTGACCATCCAGCTACCGCCGCAAGCGATGACCTTGCCCGTCTCAAAGTAGCCCTTGATGTTCTCCGCCGAAATGCCGCCCGTGGGCATAAACTTCAGCTGCGGGAAGGGACCTGCGAGCGCCTTGATGGTTTTGACGCCGCCGTAGTTCTCCGCCGGGAAGAACTTTACCACCTTCAAGCCTTCGGCGATCGCCATCATAACCTCGGTGGGAGTCACCACGCCGGGAAGGTACAAAACGTCCGCCTTACGGCAAACCTCGGCGACTTCCTTGCTGAAGCCGGGGCCGACGATGAACTTTGCGCCGCAAGCGACTGCTTTTTCCGCCTGCTCCTTGTTGATGACCGTGCCGGCGCCCACAAGCATTTCGGGGCAGCTCTTAGCAGCAAGAGCAAGAGCGTCGGGGCCGCAAGCGGTACGGAAAGTGATCTCCGCGCTCATGATGCCGCCCTCGGCAAGCGCCTTCATCAAAGGCAAAGTATCGGCAACGTCGTCGATCTTTACGACCGGGACGATTTTGCATTCCGCGATACGTTGTAACAATTCGTCTGTCATATACGTCTCCTCCTCAAGAGATAAAAATTTCAAATGGCATATCGTGCCTAGCGTGCGCATAAACGCGCATTAAATAAATATTAACATAGAGTTTTTTCTTTGTCAATAATAAGCGGAAATACTAAGGAAATTTAAACTTAGCGTAAAAAAAAGATTTGCGCCGGTAAAACGCAAATCTCAATACTCTTTTAAACCCAAAATATAATCGGCGGAAACGTTAAGCGCCTTGCATATTTCCCGAAACGTATCCAGCTTCGGCATCTTTTTCGTGGTGCAATACTGCGTGATCATTTCGGGCGAGACCCCTACCCGCTTGGCGAGTTCCACAGTAGTCATCCCGGAATTGCGTATTTCCTCACGCAAACGCTCTTTGATCAATACATCTCCGTTCTTGTCCATATTACAATTTTATAACC
Organism: Clostridia bacterium; assembly: GCA_017615495.1. Lineage (GTDB taxonomy): Bacteria > Bacillota > Clostridia > Christensenellales > CAG-1252 > CAG-1252. The sequence continues at coordinate 3,573 of JAGAAA010000006.1, read as the reverse complement.
AAAAGTTAGTGAAAGCTTGACAACTAACCGTTAGTTAGTATATGATTTTAAAAACCACTTTTAGGAGGAAAAATATGGAATGTATCAATCATAAAGATCGAGATGCCGTTGCCGTATGCACGATATGCGGCGCGCCGGTCTGCGCAGAATGCGCTTGCACCCTCAACGATGCAAAAGTCTGTCCCAATTGTCTTCAAACAGCCTGCATCCAAAACGTCAAAAATTTGGATGTCGATTCTACGATTCAATTCGGATACTCTTTATTAGCGACTCTCTTCTATATTGCGGGCATCATCGTAATGAGCGTATTGGGGAAAAACTCCACCGGGTATTATTTCCTTGGATTGCTTTTGATGGGATTGCCCAACCTTATCTCCTTTTTCAACAGGCGCGTCGGTTTTATGGCGACGATCAGAGGTTGGATCTTTATGGGCATCATTCAAGTCCTTCTCGGAATCATATTCACACCGATTATTGTCGTAAGGTCGCTCATTTACGGCATTCGTTTCGGAAAACAAAAGAAGTATTGGGAAAACCTGTTAAACCAAGTAACAAATTACATCAACTCCTTGCATTGATCGATAAAAAAAAAGCCCCGCGGCGATAAACCGCGGGGTTTTTATTTTACGCAATCAAGAGTAACGTTTGAAAAGATCGTCCAGTTCGCGCACGAATTTTTTGGTTTCGGAATTGGTCCTTCCCTTAAAGTTTTTGATCAGCTCGCCTATCCTGCCGCCCGACTCCAAAAGATACTTGTAAACGGTGTTGGGGGTGACGCGACTGTGCGTTTCCGGCGTGTAGCCTTCCTTGAGGCGAACATTCTTCAAAAGGTCGTAAGATTCGGAAAATTTTGGCGCAACGGCATTGAAGCCGAATTGGGTGCGAACGTCGTCCGCCCACTTCTCGGTGTTGCCCTCCCCGCCGTGCACCACGAAGACGCGGTCGGGGCGGTTGTCAAAGGCGTCCAGCCAGCGCATCAACCCTACGCGGTCGGCGTGCGAACTCGTGTTCCCCAACACTTCGATACGGGCGTTTACCGCGATGTCGTCGCCGAGGATGCGCACCCGCTTGGCGCCGTTTTGGATGGCGTGCCCGAGGGTGCCTATCGCTTGATAACCCACAAAGAGGATGGTGCATTCGTTACGCCACAAATTGTGCTTCAAATGGTGACGGATACGCCCCGCTTCGCACATGCCGCTTGCGGAGATGATGACCTTGGGGCCGGGGTCCTCGTTGATCATACGGCTGTCTTCCGACGTGATGGAAACGCTAAGCCCCTCAAAACCGATGGGGTTCACCCCTTGGTCGATGAGGTCCTTGGCTTCCTTGTCGTAGTACATTTCACCCACTTCGGAAAAGATGTTGGTGGCTTCAATTGCAAGCGGGCTGTCCACCACGACGGAGAAACCGTCGTGCCCCTTGACTTTGCCTTCTTCCTTGATGTGGCGGATGAAGTAAAGGATCTCTTGCGTGCGCCCTACCGCAAAGGACGGGATCACCACGTTGCCGCCGCGGTCCAAGGTGGATTGGATGATGCGCGCGAGGTCGTCCTCGGTGTTGCCCGGCTCGGCGTGAACGCGGTCGGCGTAGGTGCTTTCCATCACGATGTAATCCGCCTTCTTCAAATACTTTGGGTCATTCAACAAAGGTTGCCCCACGTTGCCGATATCGCCGGAGAAGACCAGCGTTTTGGTCACGCCTTCTTCGGTGGCGGTGACGGTGACGGAAGAGGAGCCCAAAAGGTGGCCCGCATCGCTGAATTCGATGCTGAAGCCGTCAAACAGCTTTTTCTTCTCGCCGTACTCGACGGCATAAAAATAGCGGCAGACGTTTTCCGCATCCTCCATCGTGTAGAGAGGTTGGATCATATAGTCGCCGCTACGTTTGTATTTTCTGTTGCGCCACTCGGCGTCGCTCTCCTGGATGTGAGCGCTGTCAAGCAGCATGATGTTGCACAGCTTTTTGGTGGCGGAAGTGCAATAGATCTTGCCGCGAAAGCCCTTTTTGTAAAGAAGCGGGAGCCTGCCGCTGTGGTCGATGTGAGCGTGCGTCAGCACCACGTAATCAATCTTGGAGGCGTCGAAAACGAAGCCGTCCTCCTCCCCGTCAAAGACGTCCGTACCTTGACGTAGCCCGCAATCTATCAAAACGTTTTTGCCTGATACTTGCATTAAAAAGCAACTGCCCGTAACTTCTCTTGCCGCTCCGTAAAAAGTCAGAAACATTAGGACCTCCGCATCAAGTAAAATCTTCTTGCTATTATTATACCATCGCTTGCGAAAAATTACAATACGCCTTTTAAGTTTATACGCGAAAGGCGCGCGCAAGATAGCGGCGGGGCGAATAAAATTTTACTTTTTTCTTTCCTGCAATTGACAAGGCGCAAAAAAAGGTTTATGCTTTGTGTATCAACCGATGAGGTGAACTATGAAATTCTATACCGTTAACTTTTTCTTTACGAAGCGAAGCGATGTGTAATTGAGGCAACTCATAAAATACGCACCGCTACTTTTCATTGCAAAAAAGTAGCGGTTTTTTTATTAATAAGGAGGATAGTATGAAAGACGAAGCACAAACCAAAATAGCCTACTGCGGCACGCAAGGTTCCTTTAGCGAAATTGCTGCCGGAAAGCTTTTTCCCAAAGGGGAACTCTTGCCCTGCCCCTCCTTTCAGGCGGCGTACGACCTCGTGGTCAAGGGTGACGCTCAAGCCGCCCTCCTCCCCATCGAAAACAGTTACGCCGGCGAAGTTGCGGCAACCGTTGACCTTCTTTACCGCGGGAGCCTCAAGGTAAAGGACGTTTACGAAATGAAGATCGAGCAAAACCTCGTGGGAGTAAAAGGAGCTTCTCTTGAGGACGTAAACACTGTGGTAAGCCACCCGCAAGCGCTCGCTCAATGCGCGGAATATATTGCGGCGCACAAGTTTTCCGAGATCGTTTCGGAAAACACCGCCTTCGCGGCAAAAGCCGTGGCGGACAAAGGCGCCAAAAACCTCGCCGCCATCGCAAGCCGCGCCTGCGCCGAACTTTACGGGCTGGAAGTCATCGCCGAGAACGTTGCGGAAAGCCGCGAGAACACAACTCGCTTTGCTTTGTTCACCCAAGGCGAAGGGAAAAAGCGCGAGGGCGAGCATTTGATCCTGCTGTTTGCCGTGGGCGACCGCTCGGGCGCTTTGGCGGAAGCTTTGCAGATCATCGCGCGCTACGGGTACAATATGAAATCGTTGCAAAGCCGCCCGTTGAAGGATAGGCCTTGGCAATACTACTTTTACGTTGAGGCGGAGGGCGACGGCTCGTAAGTCGCCCTCCTCAACTGACTCAAAGACTGCTGCGCGGACGTAAAGTTCGCCGGAATATTCTTCCCCGGCTTGCAAATACTTTAAAGGAGAACCACTATGAACAATATGACCTTTGAAAGACAAGTTGCCCTTCCCATTGAGATCAAGGAGCTTTACCCGATGGACGCCTTTTGCGCCCGCGTATTTGAAGAGCGCGACCAAGAGATCAAAAAGGTGCTTTCGGGCAAGGACGACCGCTTGCTTTTGATCATCGGGCCCTGCTCCGCCGACCG
>JAGAAA010000054.1 GCA_017615495.1 Clostridia bacterium | reverse complement strand
TTTGCCGCCTTGCAGTTATCAGCTGCCGTTGGGGTCCCCGAAAAATCAAAAGATTTTTTGGGGTGTTGGCAGCAAAGCAGATACGCCCTTAATTGCGCTCGTTAAAACACGCCGTAGAGGAGCATCCCCAGCCCGGCGGATAAAAGGATCATTACGATGGGCGACGCCTTTTTCTTCAAAAGGTACTTGCTGCCAAGCCCTATGGCGACCAAAACTCCAAGGATGATAAGCCCTTTGTAGTTGAAAACGAATTCACTACGCACGTTGCCGACGCCGAAAAGGCTCTTTAGCCCCATCGTAACGGCGGTAGCGAGGATCAAGGCGGCGACTGCGGGCCGCACGCCGAACAAAAAGCCCTGTACCCCCTCGTACTTCAAAAGGTTTTTAAGCACGGCGGCAATCAAAAGGATGATCAAAAACGCGGGTAACACAACGCCTAACGTAGCAAGCAAAGCGCCGAGGAAGCCGCCCTGCGACGAACCGATAAAGGTCGCCATATTGACGGCGATGGGGCCCGGCGTGCTTTCCGCCACCGCGATAAAGTCCATAAACTGCTCTTCGGTCAAAAAGCCGTGCGACAAGCAGGCGTCCCGCATCATCGGGATCATGCCGTAGCCGCCGCCGAAAGACACCGCGCCGATCTCAAGAAATACAAGGAAAAGGGTCAGGTAGATCATTGCTCTCCCTCCTTTTCCGAACTTTCTTCGGGGGTTTCTTCCATCTTTTGCGGCTCTGCTTTTTCTTTACGGATCCGACCGATAAAATAAAGCGTCAAACCAAGCGCCCCCGCGATCAAAATATAAAATACGGTGGAAAACTTGACCGCAAACAGCGACAGCACGATAAACGCGACGAAAACGACGCAGGCAAGCACGATGGAAAAGACGTTTCTTTTGAGCCCTTTCAGCACCTTGACGCCCGCCGATCCGATCAAATAAACCACGGCGACCTGAACGCCGCGGAAAGCGTACCCAACGTACGTTAAGGAAAGGAACTTATCGAAGAAAAGCGAAATGACGAAGATGATCACAAAAGCGGGCAAGCACACCGCCAACGTGGAAAGAAGCGCGCCAAGCACCCCCGCTACTTTGTAGCCGATATAGGTGGCGGTGTTGACCGCGATCGGACCAGGCGTGCTTTCCGCAATGCCGAGCATATCCAAAAACTCTTCCTTCTCGAGCCACTTTTTGCGCGAAACGAATTCGCTCTCCAAAAGAGCGATCATCGCGTAGCCGCCGCCGAAGGTAAAGGCGCCGATCTTCAAAAAGCTCAAAAAGAGCGATAAAAGTTTGGGAAGAGGTTTTTTCATCCTTTCAATTATACCCTATTTGTAAAAAGAAAGCAAGGCGACCGCCTTGCTCCCACCGTATTAAGTATATAAGATGCGCAGCGTAAGGTACGCGACGTACACCGCAAACAGCGCGACGCCCTGCCAGCGTTGAAACTTCTTCGTGAAAAGCATCGGCAAAACCGCAATGGCGGAGAGCCCCAAGCAGAACGGCAGATCAAACAAGATCGCCTGACGGGGAAACACCAGCGTGCCGCCCGAAACCATCGCGCAGACCGGCAAGATCAAGGTCATATCGATAATGTTGGCGCCGATAATGTTGCCCACCGAGATCGAGGACTTCTTTTTCGCAATGGCGGTGATGGTGGTAACGAGTTCGGGAAGAGACGTTCCGATCGCAACCAAAGTGACGGCGATAACGCCTTCGGGGATGCCCGCCGCCAAAGCGAGTTTTTGACCGTTGGAAACAAGGAGTTCCGCACCGCCGATGATGCCCGCCGCGCCGCCAATGAACTTCAAAACATTGATAATGATGGTCTTCTTATCCTTTTTGACAGGCTCTTCCGCCGCCTCTTCGGAAGCGCCTTCCGAAACCGTCACGTTTGCCCCCGTGCTATCCGCCGAAAGCCCGCCCGCGACGGGGTTCTTCATCATCTTGACCGCTTCGATGACGTTTTCCGCAAAGAAAACGACAAAAAGTTCAAGGATCACAACGCCAAGCCCCACGCTCATAATGTGTTTGCCGTCCAGCATGCCGCCAAACCAACCGACGAGCAACAAGTTGAGGGAAGCAACGAGCAAAACGATGGACTTAAACAAATACTGCTTGCGGTCCACCTTGCCCGGCATAAACAAAAGGGAAATAGCCATGATCAAGCCGAGGTTTGCCACCACGCTGCCCACGGCGTTGCCTACGGCGATCTCCACCGTGCCGCGCGCCGTAGCAATGATGGAAACGATCAGTTCCGGAAGCGTCGTAGCCACCGAAACCACCGTCGCGCCGACGATCAAAGGCGAGATGCCCAAAACTTCCGCGATCCAGGATGCGGCGTCCACAAAGAAATCGCCTCCTTTCACGATCAAAGCAATGCCCACCGCAAGAAGCACGGCGGCAAGCGCAATTTCGCCTGCGGAACCCATTAATATAGATGAAATCATACCTTTCCTTCCTTCTCTCCAAAAGCATTAAAAAAGACCTCGGAGAAATCATACTGAGACAATTTCGCCAAAGTCTCGCGGTTTAAGGTTAGCCAGCCGAATGACGGCAGTGCTGTTGACGTCGCCGCACCGAAACGGTGCCCACTACTCCCAATGACAGATAATAGTATACCTTATTTTAGCCCTCTTTGTCAATCGTTTAAACGTTACGCCGCAACGCTGATCTCAAACGAGGCGCTGAATCCGAGATAATTGACGGTGATGCGCGTTTGATCGTCCCCAACGGTGGCGGTGGCGGACGTGATGCCGCAACCCTCGGAATAAGCCAGTTGCGAATACCTGCCGTTTGACAACCTGAGTTGCAAAACGAGCCCCGTCAGATCCACGCTTTCGCCCGCGTGGTAATCGGTCTTTGTAGGAAGGGTCAAAACGGAAACGGAAGTCACCGAAGCGGCGGATACCGTGACGGGCACGGTGGTCGTAACGGTGGAAAAGCCGGTAAGCCAAATGGTCACGGCGGTTTGTCCAAGCGCAAGGGGCTCGCCGCCGTAGGCGAAGGAATCAAAGCTGCCGACCAGCGTTTCCTCCACGCCGTTGTTGTACTCGACGAACACCGAGACCGTCTCGTTGTCCGAGTCAAAATCAAAGAGCGCTCCTTCCAAAAATTCCAGCGTCCCGTTCATCGTCACGGTCAGGCGGATGGGTTCCACGGCAAGAACGGTCAAACGAAGCGTCGTTTGAATGGTACCGTATTTTGTGGAAGCGATCACCGAGACCACGTTGTCCTGTTCGGAGATGGGCCCGTTGTATTCCGAGCCGTAAGAATGGTAAAACCTCAAAGCAGCGGCGTCAAAAGTTTCCTCCGTGCCGTCGTTGTAGGTGACCAAAGCGCTGATCCCTTCAGACGAGAAATCCTCCCCCACGAAATAACGCGTCTTGGTGGGCGTATCGGTAAGGGTCATGGAAACGGGCGCGTGCGCCGCAACGGTAACGGGGATCTCCGCCGAAACGCCACGATACGTGATCCTGACCGCGGTGGTCGTTGCGGAAAGGGTCTGCGGGAAGATGTCGTAATTGGGGACGACGCCGGTTTCACCCGTTTGGTACGTGGCGGTCACAACGAGCCCTTGCTTGTTGAAAACCTCCCCTTCCACGTAAGAGATTTTGACTCCTTCAGTGTCAAGAGAAAGTGCGGTCACCTTGGGCGCCACGACCGTAAGGTCAATGGTGGTGGACACCGTTTTGCCGCGCAAAGTATAACTCAAAGCGACTGTCTGCGTGCCCAAAACGTCGGTTTTGAGCCCTTTCACGGACATTTCGGACATGGGAAATTCCTTGGTGGAACCGTCGTCGAATTCAACCTCGACCAAGCCGCCGGAAAAATCCGCTTCCTGCCCCTGCACCACTTTGATGGTATCGGGGGCTTGCGTGACCGTAAGTTTGGTGGGCTTCGCCCCGCCGCAAGCGGTAAACGCAAAAAGCGAAACCAAAACGAACGTCGCTATCAGTATAGTCCAAAAGATTTTTTTCATATCCATATTATAAGACAAACGCGCCTCCCCGTCAATCAGGGGAGAGCGAATTCGTTGACAGCCCCTACGAAAGGCTTTATAATAGGTGCGAGGTGAAAATATGAAATACGTAGTATTTTTAGGCGACGGTATGGCGGATACCCCGGTCCCCGAGATCGACGGTAAAACGCCTTTGATGGTGGCAAAGAAACCGAACATCGATTCCCTTGCTCCCAAGAGTGAGATCGGTCTTGCGCGCACGGTGCCAAAAGGCATGAAACCGGGCAGCGACACGGCAAATCTTTCCGTGATGGGCTATGACCCGCGCGTTTCTTATTCCGGGCGTTCCCCCTTGGAAGCACTCAGCATGGGGCTCACGCTTTCGGATACCGACATCGCCGTCAGATGCAATCTTGTTACCCTCTCTTCCGAAGGCGAATATGCCGATAAGAGAATGATCGACTACAGCGCCGGGGAGATCTCCACCGAAGAAGCGGCGGAACTGATCGCTTGCGTGCAAGAACATCTTGGCAACGAGCGTCTTTCCTTCCATGCCGGCATCAGTTATCGTCATTGCCTGATCGTGCACGACGCCAAGGTCGGCTCCGATCTTACGCCCCCGCACGACATCACCGGCAAGCCCATCAAAAGGCACCTGCCCACCGGCGAACTCGGCGACCTGTTCTCCGATCTGATGATCAAGTCGTACGATCTTTTGAAGGATCATCCCATCAACCAAAAACGCATTGCGGAAGGCAAAAACCCCGCCAATTCCATTTGGCTTTGGGGCGAAGGCACCAAGCCCGTCCTCCCCGCTGTTGAGGAAAAGACCGGCGTCAAAGGCGCCGTCATCAGCGCGGTCGACCTTTTGAAAGGCATCGGCAAAGGCGCGGGCATGGAAGTGATCAACGTACCGGGCGCAACCGGCAACGTCAACACCGATTTTGCCGCCAAAGGCAAAGCCGCCATCGACGCTTTGTCCCGCGTGGACTACGTCTACATCCACGTGGAAGCCCCCGACGAGTCGGGCCACCAAGGCAACTTGGACGACAAGATCCTCTCCATTGAAAAGATCGATTCCGACATCGTGGGCCCCGTCCTCGACTTCCTCAAAAACAGCGGCGAGCCCTACCACGTTTTGGTTTGCCCCGACCACCCCACTCCTCTTGCCACCCGCACGCATTCTGCGGAGCCCATTCCCTACCTCATTTACAAGAGTGATTGCGAGGTAGAAAGCGGCGTTTTCGCCTACGACGAAGATACGGCGAAGAGCACCGGCATTTTTGTCGACGAGGGGTACACCTTGATCGACCGCCTGTTCTCTTCCGAAAGTGAACTTCCGCGCGAAGAGGTCATCAGCCCCGACGTCGTCACCACGGCGGACGGCGACGAAGAGATCCGCTTGACCGCTGACGAGGAAGAAAATGAAGAGGACACCCCCGCGGAAGAAAAAGCGGCGGAGCCCAAACAAAAGAAAAAGAAGTTTGACTTCAAGGCGTTCTTCAAGCGCCACCTGCTTGCGTTTATCATCGCCATTTCGGTCCTTCTCGTTGCAGGCGGGCTTTGCGCCGGGCACTTTATCGCAACCTATCACCTTGCCTTCATCCATTCGGAAGAAGGTTTGACCAAGGCGCTCGGCAAACAAAACGTGACCACCCTCGTCATCAAAAAGGACGTGACCCTTTCGTCCGACCTCACCTTGGACCGCCCCGTCAACATCGACCTCAACAAACACACCATTACGGTGCAAGGCGACGTCACCATCCCGGTGGAAAAATCCGTTTCCATCGGCTACAAGACCAAAGGCGAATATAAGTACGGCGGCAAGATCGTGGCGAACAATCTCAAAATGAGCGGTACGAGCGACCTTTCCATCTACGCCGACCTCAACGTAAGCAGCGCGGAGATCAGCGCTACAAACGTTTACTACAACGGCACAATCTCCGGTGCGGCAAGCCTTTCCCTTTCCTCGCCCGACATCCGCTTCTGCGGCGACGCAAGCACCACGATGTTGCTTTCCGGCACTTCCGTCCTTTATTTGAACGGAAACGTCACCGAGATCCAAGGTGGCGAAACCATCACCTTGTCCAGCGGCTCCGTCGACCTTGTCCTCGGCGTTGAGGACAACCGCCCCACCGTCTATGATGAAGTGGGCAAAGTGAACGAAACGAGGAACGTAGCGGCATATTACCGCGTAGCGCCCCTCGCCACCCCCGCCGAGATCTACGTGTTGGAGGAAAACGGCGACTTCCGTTGTTACGTTTCCGAAGTTATCGGCGCGACCAAGATCGTCTATACTTTAAACGGCGTGCAAAAGGACCCCGTGGACGTGACGCCCGGCACCACCGTCATTACGTTGGATTCGGATAGTCTGACGCCCGGCAAACAAACCATCTGCCTTTATATGACGGCGCCCAATGACCCGCGTTACAGGGACAGCGCCCCCAAGAGTTACACCTTTGAATTCTCCGCCAAGCTCGATACCCCCATCCCCACCGTTGCGGAGGAGGAAGGCAAGATCGTTTTGACCATCCCCGCCATCAAGCACGCGGATAAGTATCTTTACGTCATTGACGGCGCGTCCTACACCACCAAAGACGTCAAGACCGATATTTCCGACAAAGTGGCGGAAGGCGGCGTGCACGTCGTCAAGGTCAAGGCGCAAAGTGAAAACAAATATTTCTCCGAAAGCTACGAAGCAATGACCAGCTACGTTACTTACCTCTCTCTTGCCACCCCCGTCGTTACGGCGACAGTGGCGGAAGACAAAGTTACCTTCACTTGGGAAGAGGTGGAGCACGCTTCCCATTACTACGTAACTTACGGCGCAGACGTCATCAACTTAAACGGCACGTCTGTCGAACTGCCCTTTGTGGAAAACGCCGATTTCCGCATCCAAGCCAAGACCAAGAGCGGCGACTTCTACCTTGACAGCACGGCAGTCGTACTCACCGCGGCGGAGATCATCGCGCCCGCGGCATAAGGAAGATATGAGCACAAAAAGAATTCTGACGATCCAAGACGTTTCCTGCTACGGTCAATGCTCGTTGACCGTGGCTTTGCCCATCCTTTCCGCGATGGGGATCGAAACGGCGATCATCCCTTCCGCCATCCTTTCCACCCATACGGGCGGGTTTACCGGCTACACCTTCCGCGACCTGACCGAGGACCTCCCTGCCATCAGCGCGCATTGGAAGAAGGAAGGCATCGCTTTCGACGCCTTTTACACCGGCTATATCGGCAGCAAAAAGCAACTTGATTACATCAAGGATATCGTAAGCGCAAACGCCAAAAAGGACAGCCTTTTCATCGTGGACCCCGTGATGGCGGATAACGGCAAGTTATATTACGGCTTCGACGAGGAATTTGCGATGGAAATGGCACGCTTCGTCAAGGGCGCAAACGTGATCCTTCCCAATTTGACCGAAGCGTCTTTTCTGTTAAAAGAGCCCTACGTCGGCGAGGACTACGACAAGGAGTATATTGAAAAACTGGTTCGCAGGCTTTCCGCCCTCAGCGAAGGGGACGTCGTGTTGACCGGCGTATCCTTCAGCCCCAACAAATTGGGCGTTGCGGCGTACTCCAAAAAGAAGGACGCCGTGCATTATTACTTTGAAAAACGCGTCGAAGGCTCCTTCCACGGGACGGGCGACGTGTACGCTTCCATCTTCTCGGGCGGGCTTATGAGAGGGCTTTCTCTCGAAGAAGCGGCGGACCTTGCGGTAGATTTCACCGTCCAGGCGATCGCGGAGACCCTTTCCGACCGCAAGGAACATTGGTACGGCGTCAAGTTTGAAAAAGCCATCCCATACCTCGTAAAACGGCTTTCTTAATTGGCAAACGCTTCCCTCGGAAGCGTTTTTTTATAAGCACTCCTATTGTATTCCCTACTGCATAATGTTATAATAAAAGCGCAAAAAGGAGATCTTACTATGTCAAAAGGAAAACTTGCGGCTATTATTTGCATCTGCGCCTTGATCGTGATCGTGATCGTTTGCGGCGTGGTGTTTTATCAAGTTCCCTTCGATTACGATATCGGCTCGATCCACGCCGTGGAAAACGACGTGGTGCTTCTTACCGCCGACGATCCCCTAAACAACAGCGGCTCCCCCGCTCTTGCCAAGGTAAAGGACGGCGTTATCTCAAGCGAAGATTTCCGCATCCTGTTTTTGACCGACGTGCACCTTTGCGAACAAAAAGCTCCCACCCGCCGCACCATTGAACGTATGGTCACTTGGATCTATACCGAAAAACCCGACCTGATCATCCTCGGCGGCGACACCTTAAACGGGCTCAACGACCGCGTGCGCGTGGAGCAATTCCGCACGATGATGGACAAGTTTGGCATCTATTGGGCGCCCGTTCTCGGCAACCACGAAGGCGACAGACCCTTTTTGATGACTTCCCGCGAAGAAGTGGTTAAAATTTGGAGCGCTTCCCCGCTTTGTTTGATGGAAAGCGACGTCAAAAAAACCTCGGACGGCAGGACGGTGGACGGCTACGGCAACTACGTCGTTTCGGTGCTTGGCGCGGACGGCTACATCAAGGACGCCTTCTTCATGCTGGATAACGGCAGCAAGCTGATGAAAAAATCGGACTACGAAAAATGGGAGGTCGAAAAGAAGGCTGATACCGCCATTTCCGCCGCGCAGGTGGACTGGTACAAAGAAACCTACGCCGATATGAAAGGAAAGAACGGCGGTGAACTCACCCATATGTGCGTGATCCACAAGCCCTTGCAAGAGCTGGGCGAAGCGGTCACCCTCCCCGCCGATACGGAATACGGCAAGCCGGCAGCTTGGGCTTTTAGCGCCAAAGGCGTGGAAGAAGGCTGGGAGGTCGTGGACGGCACCCTCCGCGACAGCATCCATTGCCCCCCCTACACCGACGGCAAACTTTATGACGCTTTGACAGCCAACCACGCCAAAGCGGTTTTCTTCGGGCACGACCACGTCAACGATCTTACTCTCTACCACCCCACCGACGACATTTACCTGACCTACATCCGTTTGACCACGGTTTATGAAAACGTCCCCGACGCGGAAGGCTACAACATTCTTTCCATCCACGCGACGGGCGGCTACCGCTACCGCGCCTATAAAACGAACGGCGCCCTCGACGCTGAGCTATTTGACGAATAAAAAATCAAAACGCATAAAAAAAAGCACCGACCGGATCGGTGCTTTTTTATTTTCAAAAACGAATTATTCCGCGGTCTCTTCTTTGGTTTCTTCCCCCACCAAGTAAGGAACGCCGTCTTCTCCGACTTCCACGCCCTTGGCGTTTTTGACCGTATCAAACAGGTCGGTGACTTCCTTGGACGGTTTTTCGGAAAGATAGCTGACCACTACCATCGTGAGCAAACCGACGATAAAGCCGGGGATGATCTCGTAAAGTTGGGTATTATACACCGCGCTGGTCATGCCGTAGTACTCCATATTGAAAAGGATCATCCACAAAACGTCGGCGGTGAAACCGGCAATGATGCCCGCCGTGGCGCCCTTGTAATTGACGCGACGGTTATAAAGGGAAAGCAGGATGACCGGGCCGAACGACGCGCCAAACGCGCCCCACGCGGCGGAAACGAGGCTCATGATCTTGCTGAACGCAGGAACGATGGGCTTCGCGCCCGTGCCCAGCATTGCGATCATAAAGGCAAGGAGCGAAACGATGATGACAACGATCCTGCCCACCCACATCAATTCCTTATCCGAAGCGTTCTTACGGATGGAAGTTTTGTAAACGTCCGACGCAAAGGCGGAAGAAGATGCAAGAAGTTGAGAATCCGCCGTGCTCATCGAAGCGGCGAGGATCGCCGTGATGATGAGGCCGCCGATAAACACCGGGAACGCGCGTCTTGCAAGCTCAATAAAGATGGTGGACTCGCTGCCTTCCAAGCTGTTGCCCAAATACTTCCTGCCAACCAACGCGACCACCGTCGCCATGATCAAAATGAGGATGGTCCACGTGCTGCCGATCAGCCTGGACTTCTTCATCTCCTTTTCCGACTTGATGGAAATATACCTGACGATGATGTGCGGCATGCCAAAGTACCCGAGGCCCCAGCCGAGACCGGTCAAGATGGTGGCGATGCTCATCCAATCAAACTTGCCGGAAGCAAGCATATTGTAGAAGTTTTCGGGGAGCACGGTCCCGGTGGTGGGCACCTTCAAAACAGCCGCCGCCACGATAGGCGTAAGCATCAAGGCGATAAGCATGATCATGCCCTGGAAAAAGTCCGTCCAACACACGGCATTGAATCCGCCGAGGAACAAATACGCAATGATGATGACGGTGCTGATGGTCATTGCAATACGCTCGTCAAGCCCGAACAAGGTCTTAAACAAAGCGCCGCACGCATTGATGCTGGAGGCGCCGTACACGCAATACACGATCATAAAGATGATGGCGGAAACGATTTGGAGCACCTTGCTGTTGCTCTTAAAGCGGTTGGTCAAATACTGCGGGATGGTGATGCTGTCGTTTGCGAGAATGGAGTATCTTCTAAGCTTGGGAGCGACGAAGATCCACGCAAGCACCGTGCCGATGGCAAGACCGATGGAGATCCAAACCTGTCCCATACCCGCGGCGTAGATCGCGCCGGGGAGCCCCATCAGCACCCACGCGCTCATATCCGACGCGCCCGCGCTGAGAGCGGAAACAAAACCGTTCATCTTCCTGCCGCCGAGGAAGAAGCCCTTTTCACCGGTATCGTTCTTTCCCCTCAAAAAGAAGAAAACGCCGATGCCGATAACAAGCAAAAAGTATAATGCGAACGCTACGATGTCGCCTGCTTTGATCATTGGTAAAACCCTCCTTAGTCCTTATAAAGAATCCTGCCGCAACTGGGGCATTCCACAAAAGGCTTTGCGCCGAGCGTTACGAGAATATCGCCCGCCACCTCCATGAAGCAACCGCCGCAATTGGTCCCTACCAAGGGGACGATCACGGGGATCTTTTTCAATTTTCTGAGCCGCTTATAGACGGTGAGGAACTCTTCCGAGCAGCCCTGCTCCGCCTCCGCTATCTTCTTTTGCAGTTCGGTCGCCTGCGGCATAAACTTGCTCTTCTCCGCCTCGTAGGCTTCCTTGCAAAGGGCAAGCTTCTTTTTCGCTTCCTTACCCGCGGTCATCGTCGCGGCGTAACTTTGGTTGAGTTCCACGATCTTGGCGCTCATCTTGCTGATCTCGGAAGCCAAAACCTTCAAACGGTTGACAAGCTTTTGCACGTTGCGCACGAAGAAGTCCGCGGCGACGGCGTTATCCACGTCGGGCACGGCGCCCTCCGCTTCCTTGAGTTCCTTTTCAATGGCGTCGTATTCGGCGATCAAAGATTCCATCTGCGTGGTCATTTCGCCCGCGTCACGGTTTTGCTTCAAAACCTGCTCTTGCGCGTTGGTGAGCGTCGTCTTGTTGGCGGTATACTCTTTTGCCGCTTGGCTTTGGCGCAACTCGTTTTCAAGACGCATCAAAGCGATGTCAAGTTTTTGGTATTCCAACATAGTGGACAATTCCATTTTATACTCCTTCCCTTACGACGGATCGTAAGGATTGATATTCTTTTTACTGACAAAGAGCTCAACGCCGGGGAAACGCTCCGCCATAAACTCTTTGATCCTTTTGGTAAAGCCCCATTCGCTTGCGTAATGCGTGGCTTCCACAAGGCGGACCGAAAGGTCCTTTGCCATCACGGCGTAATTGTGCTTGACGTCCGCCGTCACGATGACGGCTCCCTCCTTTTTTGCAAGGAAGATCAGATCTTCGTCAATGCCCGCGCCGCAAGAGGCGATAACTCTTTTTACTTTGCCGCCGCCGATAGTGCGAAGCGCGGCGTCGGAAAGCGCGGTTTTTACCCTTTTTACGAAGAGGTCGAAATCCACCTCTTCCGGCAAGTCAAAAACAGTTGCGAAGCCCTCTTCTATCCTTTCAAAGCTCGTAGCGCCAAGCGTCTTTGCCAAACAATCGTTGTTGCCGTCGATGCCTTTGTCAAAGTTGGTGTGCAAAGCGATGGCGGCAAGGCCGCTTTCAATAAGCGACAACAGCAAAAGCCCCGTGTAGCTTTCATCCGTGATCCTTTTCACTTCGCGGAAGATGACCGGATGATGCGATACGATGAGGTCAACGCTAAGGTCTTTTGCTTCCTTGATGACTTCGGTCGTCACGTCCAAAGCGATCAGCGCTTTTTTGACCTCACGGCCGCTTCTTCCCACCAAAAGCCCGACGTTGTCGTAGGAACAAGCGTCTTCGAAGGGAAAGCTTGCGTCAAAGGTCTTTGCTATTTCCGCCGCCGTAAGCATCGGTCAACTCCTCCTTTTCGTTTGCGAGCGAAAGGTCGCTTTTTAAACTCAGCAACTTTTCGATCTTGGCAAGGCGCATCCGCCTATACTCTTCAAAGTCCCCGCCCGTTTCGCCGTAATAAAGGGACCGGTCCTTCCACGGCAGGTCGAACGTGGCTTCGATCACAAAGTAAAAATGCTTGCCCTCTTTGACCGTTACGTCGCGGAGGATGCGAGCGTTTTTCTCCTTTAAGTACCCGCGCACCATCGGCGCGTCGCGATGCGGCAACAGGATATAGCGGGGAAACCGACACGGCGCGTTTTCAAGGATGCGCACGATCTCCGCGCCGCCCATTCCTGCAATCACGATGACGTCCGCTTCCCCCTGCTTTAAGGGCGCTAAGCCGTCCCCCACAAGACAGCGGAGCGGCACGTTTTCCTTTTCGGCAAGCAGTCTTGCTTTTTGAAGGCTTGCGGCGCTGATATCGGTGGCGATGGCGCTGCCCGCCTTGCCCGAAAGAAGGGCTGCGACGGGGAGCTTGCCGTGGTCGGTGCCAACGTCGCAAAGGGTCTCCCCTCCCTTGATCAAGGAGAGGACCGTTTGCAATCTTTCACCTAATTTGATTCTCACTTATCCACGCAGCCGCGAAGCTTGTCCTTTCTCTTGGGATGACGAAGCTTCCTAAGCGCTTTTGCTTCGATCTGTCTGATACGCTCTCTGGTAACGCCAAACGCCTGACCCACCTCTTCCAAGGTACGCTGACGGTTGTCGTCCAAGCCGTAACGCATACGGATGACCTTCTCTTCACGCGGGGTCAAGGTGGAAAGCACCTGCATCAGTTGTTCCCTGACCATGCTTTGCTCCGCCTTTTCCGCCGGCTGAGCTGCGGTGGTATCCTCGATGAAGTCACCGAGGTGGCTATCCTCTTCCTCACCGATCGGGGTTTCAAGCGAAACGGGGTCCTGCGCCGTGCGTTGGATCTCCCTGACGCGCTCCACGGTGACGCCGAGTTCTTCGGCGATCTCCTCTTCCGTCGGGTCGCGGCCGAGTTGTTGCGTCAAAGCGCGAACGGTACGCGACGTCTTGTTGATGGTTTCCACCATATGGACGGGGAGGCGGATGGTGCGAGCCTGGTCCGCAATGGCGCGGGTGATCGCCTGACGGATCCACCACGTGGCGTAAGTACTGAACTTAAAGCCCTTGGTGTAATCAAACTTTTCAACCGCTTTGAGCAAGCCTTGGTTGCCCTCTTGGATGAGGTCAAGGAAGGACATGCCGCGCGAGATGTACTTCTTAGCGATGTTTACCACGAGGCGCATGTTGGCTTCCGCCAACTTTTTCTTCGCCGCTTCATCCCCTTCGGACGTCTTTTTGGCAAGCTCGATCTCTTCGTCTGCCGAAAGAAGGGCGTACCTACCGATATCGCGCAAATAAAGCTTAACAGCGTCGTCGACGCTGACGTCGGAAAGCAATTTGTTGATAGAATCCGACTTGCTGGCCTCCTCAACGGCGGAAGAGGTGATGGTGATACCCGCTTTTTCGATCTCGTCGTATGCGTAATCGATATCGTCGGAGTTGATATCCAATTTTTGCAAACGGATGGCGAGATCTTCCTCGGGGATCGTCCCCTTCGCCTTAAAGGCTTCCACAATCTTCTTGATAGCATCAAGAAGAGCTTCCGATCTTACGTTATTGTTGTCCATTATTCCTCCTGTAGTCTGCTTCCATGGCAGCGATTTTTCGCATGATCTCACTTCTCTCTTCGTCCGTGGTACACAACCGATATCTCTCGTTTAGTTCCGCTATTTTGCTCTTAACGTACTCTTTTTTCAAGAGAGTAAGGCAATCCTTAAAAGCGGCTGTTTCCGATCCTTTGTACCTCTGTTCGTCAAAATTGATGATCTCGTTCGCTTCCTCTTCGCTGGTCACGTGATATAGCGTGCCGACGTCCGGCGCCTTGCCGGCAAATCGACATTCGTTCATATAGTCCGCTGCCTTGCGGAGATCCTCCGTAGGCATATAATCGGCAAAATCCTCCCACTTTTCAAGCCCCATGATGCAACGATTGATAAGGTACCGCGCCGCTTGAATGTTGGCGTCTATCGCGGCGACGCCCGCCGTGGTGACGATGTTGGTGCCCGCGCTACCGGTGGCGATCGTTTTGACTTCCGCCTTAACGACTGCCTTGTTGATGCCGGAAAGCTTGGCAACGTAATCTTCGTAGATGTCGCGCTCCATCTCGCTGGGAAGTTCCGCAATGATCTTTGCGGATTCCTTGGCGTAGGACGCGCGCCCGAACGGCGTTTGGAAATCGTGCTTTTCCTTCAAGCGGATCAACTTATATTCCGTCAATTCCACCGCGGCGTTTTTGTACTTCAAAAACTCTTCCACACCCGCGCGTTTGATGATCTCGTCCGGGTCTTCCCCGTTGGGGAGCGAGATCACGCGCACTTTGATGCCGTGCCTTTTTAAGATATCCAAACCGCGCAACGTGGCGTTTTGTCCCGCCGCGTCGCCGTCGTAACAGATGAAGACGTCCTCCACGTAGCGACGGGCAAGTTTGGCTTGTTCCTCCGTAAGGGAGGTGCCCATGCTCGCGACCACGTTTTCCACCCCCGCTTGTACCAACGCGAGGGTATCCATATACCCTTCCACCATAATGAGGTCGGTGACTTTGGTCTTCAAGCGAAGCTTTTTGATCAGGTTCAACCCGTACAGATTTCTGTTCTTCACAAAAATCGGGGTGTTATCGGTGTTTTTGTATTTTGCAAAATCAGTCTTGCCAAGCACCCTGCCGCCAAAGGCGATGACCTTGCCGAAGGCGTCGATGATGGGGAAGACGAGGCGGTTTGCCATAGCGTCGAAGAACTTGCCTTCGCGCTCTTGTATCACGCCCGCCTTAAGCATCTCTTCCCTCTTGTAGCCGAGGGCTTTGAGTTCGTTTATGATCTCGTGATACCCGTTGGAGTACCCCAAGCCGAACTTGGTGACCGATGCGGGGCTGATGCCGCGCTTTTGGATGTACTCCACCGCCGCCGCGGCGCAAGGTTTTGAGAGGTTGGCGTGATAAATGCGAGCGGCGTCGCGCATCAAGGAAGTCAAACGATCCTTGAGTTCGCGGAATTCGCCGTGATCGCCCGTTATGTTCTTGGGCATTTCAAGATGCGCCCTATCAGCAAGCATCTTGACAGCTTCCATAAAGGTGATGCCTTCCGCCTCCATCATAAAGGTGATGACGTCGCCGCCCTTGCCACAACCGAAGCACTTGTAAAAACCTTGCTCGCGGTCCACGGTAAACGACGGGGTCTTCTCGTGATGGAAGGGACAGCACCCCCAGTACTTACTACCCTTTTTGTTAAGAGCCGGAACGTAGGAAGAGATGACGTCCACGATATCGGTGCGTCCTTTCAGCTCTTCGATAAAATTGCCGTCCATGCCCTTGATTTGCATTTCTATCTCCAGTCGTTGGGAATAAACAGGTTTTCGTACGTCGAAACGGCGTAGCGGTCTGTCATACTTGCGAGATAATCGCAAACCGACCTATCCTTGCCGCATTCTTCCGACATACGGTTGTAGGGGTCGGGTACTTGGTCAAAGTGGTCCATAAAGTACTCAAACAACGTTTCGAGCAACTTTTTGGCTTTGGCTTCCTCCCCTTTTGCCGCGTGGTAGGCGTACACCTTTTCATTCATAAAGGCGTAAAGCTTGTCCAGCGCGCTTTGCACGTCTTTCGACAACGAAACGACGGGCTTATCGTAACTGAAATTCACGATATCCAACACGAGGGTGTTGACGCGGGCGCTCTTCGTGGCGCCAAGCACCTCCACGCACTCTTTGGGGATCATATCTTCGGTGATCACCCCCGCCATTACGGCGTCGTCGATGTCGTGGTTGATATAGGCGATGCGGTCACTGTAGCTGACCACCTTGCCTTCCAAGGTCGCGGGCGAAAGCGAAAGCTTGTGGTTTTCGATACCGTCCCTGACTTCCC
>JAGAAA010000053.1 GCA_017615495.1 Clostridia bacterium | reverse complement strand
TGTTCGCGTTCGTCCGGGCATGTATATCGGTTCGACGGATGAAAGGGGCCTTCACCACCTCGTATCCGAGATCGTGGATAACAGCATCGACGAAGCCCTCGCTGGGTACTGCACCGATATTTACGTCATCGTCAACAAAGACGGAAGCGTTTCGGTAGAGGACAACGGCAGAGGCATCCCGACGGGTTTCAAAAAGTCCGAAGGCAAGTCCGCGGTCGAAGTCGTTTTGACCAAGTTGCACGCCGGTGGTAAGTTCGGCGGCTCGGGCTATACCATCTCGGGCGGTTTGCACGGCGTCGGTCTTTCGGTCGTTAACGCTCTTTCGGAATGGTTGGTAGTTGAGATCTGCCAAAACGGTCACCGTTTCAAGCAAGAGTATTCCCGCGGTAAGCCGCAATACGACCTCAAGGTCGTGGGCGACAGCGATAAGACGGGCACCAAGGTCACCTTCTTCCCGGATAGAGAGATCTTTGAGACCATCGTCTTCAAGTACGAAGTTTTGAAGCATCGTTTGCGTGAGCTTGCTTACCTCAACAAGGGGCTGCACATCAACATCAAGGACCTCCGTCCCGAAACCCCCATTGAGGACGATTTCCGCTACGAGGGCGGTATCATCCACTTTGTGGAGGATCTCAACTCCGCGCACGAAAAACTTTTCTCCGAGATCGTTTACTTTGACGAGAAGATCGACACCAGCGAAGTTGAGATCGCGTTGCAGTACAACGAGACCTACAACGAAACGGTTTTTGCTTACGCCAACAACATCAACACCGAAGAGGGCGGCACGCACCTTGACGGCTTTAAGGCGGCGCTTACCCGTATCATCAACGATTACGGACACAAGTTCAACATCTTAAAGGACAACGAAAAGCTCTCCGGCGAAGACGTCAGGGAAGGTTTGACCGCCGTCATCAACGTCAAGCTCACCAATCCGCAGTTTGAAGGTCAAACCAAGACCAAGCTCGGCAACAGCGAGATGCGTACCATCGTTTCCCGCGTGCTTACCGAGTGCCTCGGCACGTATATGGAGGAGCACCCGAAGGAGAGCAAAGACCTCGTCCTTCGTTCCATCAACGCGCAAAAGGCAAAGGAAGCGGCGCGCAAAGTGCGCGATGAGACGAGGCGCAAAGGCTTCCTGGAAAACACCACGCTCCCCGGCAAACTTGCCGACTGCACCGAAAAGGACGCCTCCAAGTGCGAGATCTATTTGGTAGAGGGTGATTCCGCAGGCGGCAGCGCTAAACTGGGCAGGGACCGTCGTTTCCAAGCCATTCTTCCTCTTCGCGGTAAGATCTTAAACGTGGAGAAGGCGCGTCTTAACCACGTGTTGGAAAACGAGGAGATCAAGTCGATGATCACCGCCTTTGGCGGCGGCATCGGCGAGGAGTTCAACACCTCCAAGCTTCGCTACAACAAGATCATTTGCATGACCGATGCCGATGTCGACGGCTCGCACATTCGTATTTTGATGCTGACCTTCTTCTTCCGCTTTATGAAGCCGCTTATTGAAGAAGGGCACGTCTATATCGCGCAACCCCCGCTTTACAAAGTGACCAAGGGCAAGGAAGAGAAGTACTTCTACAACGATGACGACCTCAACACGTACCTCGATTCCCTCGGCAGAAAGGGTTACGACATCCAGCGCTACAAAGGTCTTGGTGAAATGGACCCCGAGCAACTTTGGGAAACCACGATGAGCCCCGAATCCAGGACGCTTTTGAAAGTGCGCCTGGAGGACGCCATCAAGGCGGACGAGACCTTTACCGTCCTGATGGGCGAGCAACCGGAGCTTCGCCGTCAGTTCATCGAACAGAACGCAAAACTCGTCGCCGAGCTTGATATTTGATGAGGTGAGTTATGAAAGAAAAAGAAATCGTACACGGAGATATTATCGATAACACCAAGATCGTGGAGGTCGGGTGCGAAAGCGAAATGAAGAAGTCCTTCATTTCCTACGCGATGGCGGTCAACGTCAGCCGCGCCATTCCGGACGTGCGCGACGGCTTGAAGCCGGTGCACCGCCGCATCCTTTACGCAATGAACGAGATCGGGCTCACCCCGGATAAGCCGTTTAAGAAATGCGCTACCATCGTCGGTGACGTTTTGGGTAAGTATCACCCGCACGGTGACAGCTCGGTTTACGACGCTCTCGTGCGTTTGGCGCAAAACTTCTCGATCAACATGCCGCTCGTTGACGGCCACGGAAACTTCGGTTCGGTGGACGGCGACCCCGCCGCGGCGTACAGGTACACCGAAGCAAGAATGAGCAAGATGGCTCTTGAGATGCTTCGCGATATCGACAAGGAGACGGTGGACTTCTACCCCAACTTTGACGATACCCGCATGCAGCCCGAAGTTTTGCCTTCTCGTTACCCCAATTTGCTCGTAAACGGCTCGGACGGCATCGCCGTGGGTATGGCAACGTCCATCCCGCCGCACAACCTTTCCGAGGTCATTGACGCCACCTGCGCCTTGATCGACGACCCCGAGATCGACATTCTCGATTTGATGAAGTACGTCCCCGCGCCGGATTTCCCGACGGGCGCCATCATCCTCGGCAGCCAAGACGTCCGCAACGCGTATTTGACCGGCCGCGGCAGCTGTATTTTGCGCGCTAAGACCGAGATCGAAGAGTTCAACGGCGGCACCCGTTCGAGGATCGCCGTGACGGAAATCCCTTATCAGGTAAATAAGGCAAAGCTCATCAAGAGCATCGCCGACCTCGTTAAGGACAAAAAGATCGAAGGCATCGCCGACATTCGCGACGAGTCCGACCGTTCCGGTATGCGCTTCGTTATCGACATCAAGCGCGACGCAAACGCGCAGGTCGTTTTGAACATGCTCTTCAAACACACCGAGCTCCAAAAGTCGGTGAGCATGATCTTCCTTGCCCTCGACGACGGCACCCCCAAGATCATGAACCTGAAGGAGATCCTTTCCGCTTACGTCAAGCATCAGCAGGACGTGGTGGATAGGCGCACCAAGTTCGACCTCGCCAAGGCAGAGGATAGGAACCACATCTTGAGCGGCCTCGTGATCGCTCTTCAGAATATCGACCAAGTTATTGCCATCATTCGCGCGGCAAAGGACAGGGCGGAAGCGCAAGTCAAGCTTATGGAAGCCTTTGACCTCAGCGACAAGCAGGCAAACGCCATTTTGGACATCCGCTTGCACCGCTTGACCTCGATGGAAACGGGCAGCCTTCTCGCCGAGATGGAGGAGACCGAGAAGAACATCGCTTACTACAAGAGCATCCTTGCTGACCACACCTTGCGTGATAAGATCATCAAGGAAGAAATGCTTGAGATCAAAAACAAGTTCGGCTTTGAAAGAAAGAGCGAGATCAGCTACGCGTACAGCGGCCTCAACATTGCGGATATGATCGCAAGAGAGGATATCGTGATCTCCACCACCCACTTCGGTTACATCAAGCGTGTTCCTTTGAAGGAATATCGCTCGCAACATCGCGGCGGCGTGGGCGTTACGGCGCATAAGCCCAAGGACGAGGATTTTGTCACCGACATCTTCACTTGCTGTACGCACGACGACTTGTTCTTCTTCACCAATTACGGTAGGGCGTACGTCATCAAGGCGTTTGAAGTGCCCGAAGCGGCGCGTACCGCAAGAGGCAGGGCGATCGTCAACCTGTTGCAATTGATGGAAGGCGAAAAGATCGCCACCGTGCTCCCCGTCACCGAGGAGCAGGGCAGAAACGGCAACCTCGTGCTTGCCACCAAGAAAGGCAAGATCAAGAGGACTTCGCTCCAAGAGTACGTTTATATGCGCAAGGGCGGCAAGATCGCCATCAACCTGATGGAAGGGGACGAACTCATCGGCGCGCAACTTACGATGGGCGGCGAAGAGCTTATTATGGCGTCCAGCCTCGGCAAGTGCATCCGCTTTAAGGAGGATACCGTGCGTTTGATGGGCAGGACGGCGGCGGGCGTCCGTTCGATGAAGATCGGCGAAGACGACTACATCGTCAATATGGAAGTCATCCATGAAGGCGACGAAGTGTTGACCGTCACCGAAAACGGCTACGGCAAGCGCACCGACGTGGACGAATACCGCGTGCAAGGCCGCGCGGGCTCGGGCATCAAGGCGGGCACCTTCAACGACAAGACGGGCAGGATCGCCGCGCTTAAGACGGTCAAGCCGGAAGGCGACCTCCTCCTCATCACCGAAAGCGGCGTGATCATCCGCACCCACATCGACGAGATCAGCAAGATCGGCAGAGCGGGTCAAGGCGTCAAGATCATGGCGGCGGGCAAGCTCAACAGCAAGGTCGTGGGCGTGGCGCTCAGCGATCGTTACGAGGAAGAGGAAGAATTCACCGAAGGGGAAGAAGGCGCGGAAGCGCCGGAAGGAGAATCCGCCCCCGCGGAGACCCCCGCTGAGGAATAAGCGTTTGATTTTCAAAAAAGGTCGCTTCGCGCATCCCCGCGCGAGGCGATTTTTTATGCGTCAAACGCCCTAAAAACCAAGGGAAAGCGGGCGATTTTACCCTCTTTGATTTTTAAGAAAAAAATTTTGAAAAAATCGCAAAAAATCGCCAAAAAGCTATTGACAAGAATTTTTGGGTATGATAATATAATTAGGCTGTCTGTATGGCGGCATTCGTAACTTCACAATAGAATAGATTAGCAAGAAAATTAAAGCAAGTGATTTCTGTCAATTCATAATTTATTATGAGTTTTGAGCGTGCGCCTGAAAGGGGGCACGGAAAACCAAGATTAAACTTAAGAGTTTGATCCTG
>JAGAAA010000052.1 GCA_017615495.1 Clostridia bacterium | reverse complement strand
GTGACTTGCGACGTCCCCCTCGCGGATAGCGACGTCGGAGAAGACGGACTCGCGCTCACTGCCCGCCTTTCCCGCAGACTCAAAAAAGGGGAACGCGTCACTTTCACCATCGACCAAACGGTAACTCTCGCTTGCGTCAAGCACCGCCTGGGCTACTACGACGGCTATTATTACCTTTCCAACTTTTACCCCGAGGTCTGTCCTTTTGCGGACGGAAAATTCATTTGTTACCCTTACGCGCCCTACGGCGACCCCTTCCGCTTTGAAAACGCTTCCTTCTCCTTGGAGCTGACCCTTCCCGTCAATTACGAATGCGCCTGCTCCGCCGAGGAAGTCCACGCGGAAACTTGCGGAAAGGTGAAAACCGTATTTTACCAAGCGGCGTCCACCAGAGAAGTGGCGCTTGTCGCCTCCCAAAAGCTTCGCCACGCGGCGGAAGCCGAAGGCGACGTCAAACTGTTTTACTACTATGCGGATGGCTCGGAAAAGCAAAAAACGCTTGCGCTAATAAAAGAAGCAATCTCCTATTTTTCCGAACATTTCGGCAATTATCCCTATCCGACTTACACGGTGGTCGCCGCGCCTTTTTTCGAGGCGGGCGTTGAACATTCGGGGCTTGCCGTCCTATCCAAGGATCTCCCCTTCTCGCAAAAGAAAAAGACCCTCTTGCACGAAACCGCGCATCAATGGTGGTTTGGCAAGGTGGGCAATGACGAGGTGCTTTCTCCGTGGCTGGACGAGGGCTTAGCGGAATATTCCGTCGCGTCGTACTACCGCGACAAAGGTTTCAACGCCGTTTACCGCGAGATGATACAAAACGCCGAGGACGCTTTTTCCATCCGCCTTGCCTTAAAAGGGCAAGAAGGCGCGCGCTTTGACCTGCCCCTGCCGGAACTTGCGGACGGCTATTACGACCGCGCGTACGCGGGCGGATTGCTCCTCTTTTCCACCCTGTCGGAAAGCGTCGGCGTGGATCGCTTCCACGCGGCGCTCAAAACCTTCGCAAACCGCTTTCAAGGCGCCGTAGCCACCCCGGACGACCTCGTCCTCTCCCTCTCCGCCTCTCTCCAAAAGGACTACTCTTCCCTCTTCCGCGCCTGGCTCACCGCCACCGTGCCGTTGCAATAAAAGAAACTTGCATAGAATAAAAAAAAGTGATATACTACTAGCACTTGGGCATGTACCGGCTTCGACGTGGAGCGAGGTGGCAGTTTAAGCACGTAGCAGGCTCGTCTGCTTATAACGGAACTTGTTCTAAAATAAAGGACACTAACAATTTTGAATTGATGGCGGCTTAACGCCATCTGTCGATGCGGTGGGGCTTACGACGCCGCGCTCGGCATCATTACCGTAAGGAACGGCACTTGGGCGTCGCCGCGCGCCCAGGGCGGAAAGTTGCGGCTTGGAACTCGGTGGCCCGCTTACGGGCAGCTTGGAACGACAACAAACGTAAGCTAAACGTGTAGAAAGAGCTGTGGTCTTCTTTACGGACCGGGGTTCGACTCCCCGCATGTCCACCAAATTGAAAGCAGTCATCAGACTGCTTTTTTTTGTACTTAAGGCGGGGAGTCCCGCGCAATTAAAATGCGCGCGCCGCAAATGCGGCGGAACCCCTCCGTGGCTCAACCGCTCGAAGCACAGCTTCTTCACGCGCTTTGGCTAAAAACAGCGCACCGTGCTGTTTTCTTAACACGTCGCGCCCCGCATGTCCACCAACTAAGGCAGTCGCAAGACTGCTTTTTTATTGCTTAAGGCGGGGAGTTCCGCGCAACTAAAATGCGCGCTCCGCATCTCCACAACCCTTCCCCCTATCGACCGCGGAGAGTGGTACAGTTGCGAGGCACAACAAAAAACCGCGCAGATGATAACTGCACGGTTGTTCTGATATTAATTCCACAGGTGAGCGAGTAGAGTGGTGTGAAGGCAAACGCTCACCAAGGTGGCGGGTAGGCGCGTACTCCTTGTACGTAACTGCCCGGCACCGACGG
This sequence comes from Clostridia bacterium, assembly GCA_017615495.1. GTDB lineage: Bacteria > Bacillota > Clostridia > Christensenellales > CAG-1252 > CAG-1252. The sequence continues at coordinate 4,668 of JAGAAA010000052.1, read as the reverse complement.
TGTAGAGCAGTATTCGCGCCACTATCCTCGCTCGCCTAAATAAGGACTTTGGATAGGAACTCCTTCAGCCGCACATCCTTCGGATTATTAAAGAACTCCTCCGGCGTGCCCTCTTCCTTGATCTTGCCGCCGTCGATGAAGCAGATGCGACTGCCGACCTCCTTGGCAAAGCCCATTTCGTGCGTGACGATCACCATAGTCATGCCGGTATCGGCGATGGTTTTGATGAGGTCCAAAACTTCGCCCACCATCTCGGGGTCGAGGGCGCTCGTCGGCTCGTCAAAGAGCATAACTTTGGGCTTCATCGCAAGCGCGCGCACGATGGCGATACGCTGCTTTTGCCCGCCGGATAAGGTGGACGGATAAACGTTTGCCTTCTCCTCCAAGCCGATGCGCTTCAAAAGCGTCATTGCATCCTTGACTGCCGCTTCCTTGATCTCCTTTTTGCTTTTAAAAGGCAATTCGCGGAGGGTCTTGGGTTGCGGATATTTGGCACGGTCAAGCTCGCGCTCCGCGTTTTCGATCTTGGTGACGATCTTCAGCTTCTTTTTGGTAAGCTTTTTATCGTAGGTCACAAAGGTCTTGCCCGCTTTTTCCACCGTTTGCGCGGTTTTTGCCCATTCCTCTTCCACCGGCGTCAACAGCGCGTTGTACTTTTCTACGATCGCCTTGTTCTTGGCGATCTTTTTATCCACCCGCTTGTTCAAAAAGCCGCCGAACTTTGCAAGGAATTTGTTGTAAAGCGGCATAATGGCGTTGTTCCACTTTGCGGCGCGTAGCTTCTTCTTCCCCACCGTAATGGGCGCGAGCGTAACGTTGTCAAGCACCGTCAAATTGTTGAACAAATTGAACTGTTGGAACACCATGCCCATCTTTTGGCGGCAGACGTTGATGTCGATCTTAAGGTCGGTAAGGTCGTCCCCGTCAAAGATGATCTCGCCGGAAGTGGGGTCCTCCAAGCAGTTCAAGCAGCGCAAAAAGGTGCTCTTGCCGCCGCCGGACGGCCCGATGATCACCACGCGCTCCCCCTCGTAAATGTCGGTGGATATCTCGTTCAGCACCAACAGGTCGCCAAACTTTTTCGTCAGATACTTGACCTCGATCAGAGGCACTTTCTTTTCAACGTTTTCCATAGTCCCTCCTTAATTGGTCTTGAGTTTCTTTTCCATCAAGCGCACGAGCAAGGTGATGAGGATCACCAGCACCAGGTAAATAAACGCCAGCACCACGTAAGGCACGATGTACTCGTAGGTGCTGTTTGCCATGTTTTGAAACGCCTTGGTAAGGTCGGTCACCGCAATAAAGCTTGCGACGGAAGTTTCCTTAATGAGGGCGATAAACTCGTTGCCCATGGTGGGAAGCACGTTTTTGAACGCCTGCGGCACCACGATGCTGATCATCGTCTTTGGGTACGAAAGCCCCAACGCGCGCCCTGCTTCCAACTGTCCTTTGTCCACGGAATTGATGCCGCCGCGCATGATCTCGCTGATGTACGCCCCGCTGTTAAGCGCAAAGGCGATGACCGCTTCGATGACGATGCCCTGCACCACAAAGTTGCCAAGGATGAGGTTTGAAAAATTGATGTTGAGCACCGGGAACAAAACGAAGTGGATGATCAAAAGTTGCACGACCATAGGCGTGCCGCGGAATACGGTGATGTAAAGGTTGGCAAGCACCTGCAAAGCCTTGACCAAGGGGTTCTTGGTGGCGGGCAAAGTCATCGTAACGGCAACAAGGCTTCCCAAAAGGAAGCCGAGTATCAAGCCGAAAACGGCGATGATAAGGGTGTTGAACAACCCTTCTAAAACAAGTTTGTAACCTTGGAGGGTTACAAACTGTCTTACGAAAATTTGCCAAATGGACATTATGCCTACCTATTAGCCGTTGATGGATTTGCTGATCATCAATGCGGGTTGCTTGTCGATGATGACGGCGTTGATCTTGCCGTTGGAGAGGTCCTTCACAGCCAAAGCGCCGGTCTTGTAACCGTTGACGGTCAGGTTGGTGAAGCCATCGTAACCAAAGTCCTCATCGCCGGCGGAATACATATAACCGGTGGTGCCGTTTTGCGCGCCGATGATAAACTTCTTATCCTGCTGAGCAAGGATCGCCTCGATGTCCGCAGCGGTCTGGCAATTAGCAAACAAGTTGTCGCTCTCCTTGACGATAAGCACCTGAGCGGACTCATAATATTCCTCAGTGAAGTCATAAATGGCGGAACGCGCCTCGGTGACCGTGATACCAGCCATACCGATATCGGCTTCGCCGGTGTTGACGCTTTCAAAGATGGTGTCAAATTCCTCGTCGAGGATGTAAAGCGTCTTGTTCATCTTTGCGGCAAGCAAAGAAGCGATCTTCATATCCACACCGGTAAGCTTGTTGCCGTTGTAGTACTCAAAGGGCGGGAAGTACGCGTTGGTTGCCACAACGAGGCAGCCCTCCTTGCTGGCGGGGTTGGTGTACTCAAAGGTGGCGGTGCCATCGAAGAAGGAATTGATGATGGTGTCAAGCTCGCCGCTTGTCTTAAGCTCGGCAAGAAGTTCGTCCGCAACCGTCTTCATGGTGGTGTTGCCCTTCTTCAAAACGAAAGCGTAGGATTCGGCGGTAAGTTCGATCTCCGCATAAGCCTTGACCTTTTCGCCCTTGTTGCCGCAAGCAGCAAAAGCAAACACACAGCCAAGCACGGTAGCGATTGCCAAAATGATAGCGATAATCTTTTTCATTGTAATAAGCTCCTTTAGATTGATACGGTTATCTTACCACCGCATCGCCCTTCTGTCAATCGATTTGTTGCATATTTTTTGAATTTTTAATAAAATATCCGATTATATTTGTTAATACGGCGCTTTTATGCAACTTTTATCAATAATGCACTTTTTATTCATTTATGCATCCACGCCCGTCGGGCTCGTTTTCTCCTGTTTTTAGGGCAATATCACGCGCTAACGCCCGCGCGCCCCTGCCCGCACGCATAATAAACCGTAAATAAACGCAAGGAACGTCCCGGTAGTATGCGGCGATTCCTCGAGTGCCTCGGAATGACGGTTTGTATATTGTCACTCTCGTTTGCTACCCGTGATCTCTATGCCCTAAAGCACAGTGGGGATCTGATCCTTCTCACAACGAAAATAAGGTTTTTACCTTCTCGAGGTGGGACACGCCCACCTCGAGAAGGTATTAAATTTATGAAAAAACGTTTACTTATCACATCCATCGTGATGATGCTCGTGGTTGCAGTTGCGCTTTCCACCGCAACCTACGCATGGTTTACGAACAGCAACAGTGTTACGGCAAGTTCTGTTTCATTGACTGCAAAAACCAGTGACCAGACCGCTCTTGGTATCGGTTGGAGCGGTGCGGGCGCAGGATCCGAATTGACGAACTCTCTTTCTAATGGATCCATTGATCCTATGGCTCCGGTCAGCCTTGTTGCTAACACCACGGAATATGATGTAGATTTCAACACTGCAACTATCAAGTCCGATGCTGGTAATCTGGTATTTAACGATGACGTTACTACGGCTCATCCTGTGGTTTTTAACAATGGGTTGTCCAACGCGGCTTATAGAGATACGTTCTACGTAAAGAACCTTTCAGCCCAGAACACTATTGATCATGTAACGATTACAGCAAGCTTTACCGCTGCCGCAAGTGACGGTACTGATCTTATCAGAGCCGCAGTGTTCCTTAAGAACGGTAGCGATAAATATGTGTTGAAGGGAATTCTGGCAACCACGCAGACTGCAAACGGTACGGTTTGGGGTCCCACGGATAGCAAATTGAAGGCAGGAGAGCGCGTTGACGCATTAAATACCTATGCTACCGTAACATCGATCGATTTGGGTGGTCTTGCTACTCAAGGTCAACACGATTTGGCAATCGTCGTCTGGATGGATGGTACCGCTCTTAACGATACCATGGCAGGATATGGTGGAAGCGTTTCCTTCACTTTTACTGCAACCAACGACTAATTAGAAGTATAAAGCAACTAAACAACGAAAACAAGGTCACCCAAACGGGTGGCCTTTTTCGTGCAACAAAAAAGGCTACCTCCGAAGAGATAGCCTTGTTTTGTTGTTTAGTGATGAATTATAGTGACGAATCAGCCCGAGTATTTACTACCAGACGGAGCAGCATAGAAGGTCAACGAGATGGTAGCACCATTGCCTGCTTCATCGTCATTGAGTTCAAATCCATCCATCCAGACGACAGCAACCAAGTCGATCTGGTCTGCGCCGTTTGCTTGACCGTCATTTTCCGCCAAAGTCCCAAGATCAATGTAGTCCACACTTGCACCATAGCTCAAGGATTGCTCCGCGCCTTTTTCGGCATTGGCACCAACAGCAACATCGCCGTATGCAACGGTGTTGGCACCGGGTGCACTGGACAAAACACCAACCAGTTTGTAAGCACCGGTTCCAGCGGTAGCTCTCTTAAAAATACCAATTCTAATCAAGTTAGCTCCATCGTGTTGCGTGGTTCCCGTTATGGTAGCTTGCACCTGAATGTTGGTAACAGGATTAGCCGTGGACAAGTTACTTACATAAAATGCGCTTACAGGGTTTTGGGAAGCACCATTGTTAAAAATGAAAGGATTGGCAGGAGTCGGCGTGTTGAAAACCAAGTGACCTCCAACAGACTTTACGGTAGCGGTTTCAAAGCCAACAG
>JAGAAA010000051.1 GCA_017615495.1 Clostridia bacterium | reverse complement strand
GTGACTTTGTCCGCCTTGTCCCCCAACATCTTTTTGAGGGTGGCGGCGCGCTCTTCGTCCTGCGTGAAGATCAAAACGCGGCGCCCTTCACGGAATTCATCCTCCAAAAAGCCGATCAGCAAGTTGGTGTTTTTGATGTAGGTGGGAAGGGACGCGGAATTCAGATAAAAGGCGTCGGAACGCCCCGAAATGCGCTCGGTAAAAGAGGAAAGTCCGAGTTGCGGCATCGCGGACAGCGCGGACATGATCTCGCGTTCCCCCGCAATGGCGTCGCGGTGCGCCGAAAGCACCTCGCCGTCCGCGGCAAGGCGCGTTACCCTACCGTAATGATCCACGAGGAAGCGTGAAAAACCCTCGAATATCTTTTTGGGCTCGTCCACGGCGACGGAAAACCCGTCCAAATAATCAAAAACGGTGGATAACTTCTCTTTGACGAAGGGGATCAGATAAGAAAGTCCGCTGTCCGACGGGTTTGCGGCGGCGCGGAAAGAAACGTCGGATAAGATCTCGTCCGTCCTCTGTTTTGCGGCGCGGTTCTGCAACTTGCGCGCCTCCTCGATGCGTTTAAACGCCTCGCGAACGTCCCCTTCCGTAAGGAGCAATTCGCTTGCCGGAGCGATGACCGCTTCTTCCACGCGACCGATCACGCCGAGGAAGTCCGGCGCGTAGATCTTTATCTCCTCGATCTCGTCGTATAAAAAGTCAATTTTGATAGGATTATCCGCATTTATCGGAAAAACGGAGAGCGAATCGCCCGCCAAACGGAACTCCCCTTTCTTGGGCGCGATGGAGGCGCGTTCATACCCCGCGGCGATCAATTTTCGCACCGCTTCTTCCACGCTGACGCTGCTTCCCGCCGTCAAAACGAGGGTCAGACGGTCAAGATCCGCCGGGCGCGGCAAATAGCCGAAGACCGCTTCTACCGTTGTGACGAGAACGCGCGCATCCCCTCTTTTCACCTTCAACAAAGCGGCGATCCTGGCGTGGGATAAGGCGTCCGTCCGCCTGCCGAGAAGCACGTCGCCTTTGGGCGGCAAATACGCCGAAGGGGTGCCGTACGATTCGATTTCCTCCGCGACTTCCAGCGCGCGTTGTTCGCTATCAGCAATATAAAGAAGGGGGACGGGCGTCGCCGCCGCAAGGTGTGCTTTTTGCGGGTTAGACATGCCAAAAACCAGCGATTTTTTGTCGCCGGCGAGTTGTTTGTAGATTCGATCGTATATTTCAAAGCCTTGTGTATAAAGCCCGTTCATCAATTGCGCCAAGCGCGTCAGGACACCTCGTTGACCGCGCGTTGAAACGCCGCGAAATCCCCGTCGGAAAGGTACTTTTCAATTGCCTTGGCGGCTTTTTCCGCCGCTTTTTGAAGCGCTTCCGAAGCGTCCTTCCCCGCTTTTCTCAAAACGTAAGAAGCAAGATCCTCTTCGGGATGCGGTCTGCCGATCCCCACGCGAAGACGCGGAAGCTCCCCGCAAAGAGAAGTGACGCTGCGCATGCCGTTGTGCGTGCCCGCGCTCCCCTTCTCACGAAGGCGCGTATGCCCGATGGGCAGGTCGATATCGTCGTAGACGATAAGCACTTCGCCGGGCTCGGGTTTGTACTTTGCGATCGCGGATTTTACGCTCTCGCCCGAAAGGTTCATAAAGGTGGTGGGCTTCAGGATGCGTATCTTTTTGCCGCCGACGTTGCCCTCCGCCTCAAAGGCGCGGATGGATGCGTTTTCACGGAAAGACAGCCCCAAAAGGTCGGCAAGCTTTTCCGCTACCGAAAACCCGACGTTGTGATAGGTGCCGTCGTATTGCGCGCCGATATTGCCGAGTCCCACGACCAACAACATAGTTTCTCCTTCGCCCGAAGGCTATTTCTTTTGTTTTTGTTCCGCGCGTGATCGTCCGATCACAAACGCGCCTTCCGTCACGTCCCTCGTCACGGTAGTCGCCGCGGCTACGTAAGCGCCGTCCCCCACCGTCACCGGAGCGACGAGGTTGGTATTTGCGCCGATAAACACGTTTTTGCCAACCGTGGTAGCGTGTTTTTGCTTTCCGTCGTAGTTTGCGAACACCACGCCGCACCCCACGTTGGTACCCTCTCCGACGACGGCGTCACCGACGTAAGCGAGGTGCGCCGCCTTAACGCCTTTCCCGAGGCGGCTCCGCTTGATCTCCACGAAATCACCGATCCGGCAGCCCTCTCCCACGACGCTTTGCATCCTGACGTAAGCGAAGGGGCCCACCGTGGCGCCCGCTTCGATCTCGCTGTCTTTGACGACGGAACGAAGCACTTTTGCGTTTTTTCCGATGCGGGCGTTTTCCACTTCGGAGAAGCTTCCGATCACAGCGCCGCATTCCACCTTGCTGTTTTTGACCGTGGCGTACGGCTCCACCGTAACGCCCGCTTCCAGGGTGCTGAGCGCGTCGATCCGCACCGTTTCCACGTCGGGGATAATTGCCCCGTTTTGTGCGGATAATTCGGCAATTCTTCTATATAATGCCTTCTCTGCCAACGCGAGGTTTTGCCCCTCTTCCGCCAGTGCCGCAAAAGGAAAGTTTGCCCTTCTTTTGGGGTGGAATCCTTCGTGATACGCCGCCGTTTTTACCAGCATTCCTCGCCCGATCTCCAGCCCCGCGTACCCGCGTTTTTCCATCTCGCAAACGAGCGATCTTAGATGCTCCGCCGTCACGAGCGGCGTGCTTGGCGTCAGTACGGCGAAGTAGTCCGTTTGCGGTTTTTCAAACGGCTCCTCCGCGCAAAGCGCTTTGCACGGGAGGTCGCCAGCCCCTCTTTTTAACCACTCTACGGCGGATAAGCCGGCGAGGATGGGGGCGTTTTTGTCGTCTACTATATAGAGAAAGAGCGTTTTCATAGTTATAAACTATGCCGCCGCCCCCTCTTCTATTCTATCCTTTGTAACTGTCCTTCAACCCAACGATCAGGTTGTATTCACCCTTCTTGTTTTTCATGTAGTAACCGAGGCGCATAAACTGGAACCTGTCGTACGCCGCGGCATTCTTGAGGAAAGGCTCCGCCTTGCCGTGATACACGGTTTTGGTAACGGGGTTCAGCCTTTCGCCGAAGTCCCTGCCGTCCTCGACGTCGTCCAAGAGGTAATCGTAATCGTTGATGACGACGTCCTCAGCGTCCGACGGCGCCCAATGCAAGACGCCCTTGACCTTGATGCCGGCGTTGGCTCCGCCCGACATGCTGTCCTCGACGTACTCGCAGTTGACGGCGGTCACGTTGCCGTTTTCATCCGTTTCGTGCGAAAGGTATTTGACGATATACGCGCCTTTCAAGCGCACCATGCCGTCCGGCTTCAAGCGGTGATACTTGGGGGGCGGATCGATGGAGAAATCGCTCTTTTCGATATAAATGGTGGGCGTGAGCGTAACTTCGTGCTCGCCGGCGTCCTCTTTGGTGGGGTTGTTTTCCACCTTGACGACGATGGGCGCCTTCAAGTTGACGACGTTCATCTTCAACGGCTCTTTCACCACCATCACGCGGGTGGCGTTTGCGTTGAGGTTTTCCCTAACGCAGTGCTCCAAAAGCGCCGCTTCCACCATCGAGTTGCTCTTGGCAACGCCGATCCTATCGCAGAAGTCAAGAAGCGCTTCCGCAGGATAACCGCGCTCTCTCATACCGGAAAGGGTGGGCATACGGGGGTCATCCCAACCGTCCACGACGCCGGTGTCCACGAGGCGCTTCAAGTAGCGCTTGCTCATGATGGTGCGGGTAAGGCCCAGCCTTGCAAACTCGATCTGGCGAGGATTGTCGCCAAAACCGCAGTTGTATTTGACCCAATCGTACAAGGGGCGATGGTCCTCAAATTCCAACGTGCAAATCGAATGGGTGATGCCCTCGATGCAGTCGCTGATGGGGTGCGCAAAGTCGTACATCGGATAAATGCACCACTTGTCGCCCGTGCGATGATGGGTGGCGCGAAGCACGCGGTAAATGATGGGGTCGCGCATGTTGATGTTGGGGCTTGCCATATCGATCTTGGCGCGAAGCACCTTTTCGCCGTCCTTGAACTCGCCGTTCTTCATCCCTTCAAACAAACGAAGGTTCTCTTCCACCGTGCGGTTTCTGGAGGGACTTTCGATGCCCGGCTCGGTGAGGGTGCCGCGGTTTTTGGTGATCTCTTCCGCGCTCATATCGCAAACGTACGCCTTGCCGTCCTTGATGAGTTTGACCGCAAATTCGTACATTTGATCAAAGTAATCGCTTGCGTAAAGCTCGCGGTCCCACGTAAAGCCCAACCATTTGATATCTTCCTTGATGGAATTGACGTACTCAACGTCCTCTTTGGTGGGGTTGGTATCGTCAAAACGCAAGTTGCACTCGCCGTTGTACTTCTTTTTGATGCCGAAGTTGATGGCCAAGCTCTTTGCGTGCCCGACGTGCAAATAGCCGTTGGGCTCGGGCGGGAACCTCGTAACGATCTTTTTGACCTTGCCTTCGGCAAGTTCGCTTTCGATAATGTCTTCAATAAAATTCGTACTTTCCATATTTTTCCCCCCGTCTTTTTCAATAACAAGGTGTTGCTTTAATTACTATTAAACTCAATTCCGCATTACGCATTATAATCCATCCATTTCGTCGAGCACCGCTCGACACTTCACGGTCGCGTAGCGACTGCTTCACGTGCGAAGCACACTTCACGCCCCCATCGGGGACACTTCACGCGGCTTTGCCGCCTTAGGACAAACCGTCGATGACGCCGTCCTCGTTGATGGTCATTTTGTAAGCGTTGGGTTCTTTGGGAAGCCCCGGCATCAGCATGACCGAGCCGCATTCCACAACCACAAAGCCTGCGCCGCCTCTCACCGTCACGTCGGTGACCGGGAAGGTGAACCCGACGGGGCGTCCCAGCGCCTTTTGGTCGGGCGAGAGGGAATATTGCGTTTTTGCGATGCAGACGGGGAAACCGCCGAAGCCTTGCTCTTCCGCAAGCTTGAGTTTTGCCGCCGCTGCCTCGGAGAAGGTAACGTCCGCCGCGCCGTAGATGCGACGAGCAACCTTTTCGATCTTGGTCTTTAAATTGTCGGTCATTTCGTAAGAGAAGCGAAGTTCGTATTCCTTTTCCGCCGCGGCAAGAACCTCTTTGGCAAGATCCATAGCGCCTTCGCCGCCCTTTAAGAAACATTCGTTCACGACCGCCTTAACGCGCCTTTCAGCGCAGTAATTCTCCACGAAAGCGATCTCCTTATCGGTATCCGTGGCAAACTTATTGATGGAAACGACGAGGGGCACGTTGAACACCTTGGTCAGGTTGTCGATGTGCGCGCCGAGGTTGACGATGCCCTTTCTGAGCGCCGAGAGATCCTCCCCCGCAAGAGCGGACTTATCCACCCCGCCGTTGTACTTTAAGGCGCGTACCGTCACCACCAAAACGACGGCGGAAGGCTTGAGCCCCGCCTTCCTGCACTTGATATCCAAAAACTTTTCCGCGCCGAGGTCCGCACCGAAGCCCGCTTCCGTGACCGTTACGTCGGAGAGGGAAAGCGCCGTCTTGGTTGCGATCACGCTGTTGCAGCCGTGCGCGATGTTTGCAAAGGGGCCGCCGTGGATCAGGGCGGGCGTGCCGCCGATGGTTTGCACCAAATTGGGCTTGATAGCGTCCTTCAACAGGATCGCCATCGATTCTTCCGCGCCGAGGTCGCCGGCTGTGACTGCCTTGCCTTCCTCGGTGTAACCCACGATGATGGACGCAAGCCTCTTTTTGAGGTCGATCACGTTTTCCGCCAAGCAGAGAGTGGTCATCACTTCGGAAGCCGCCGTGATGTCGAAGCCGCCTTCGTGCGGTTCACCGTCCGCCCCGCCCTTTGCGCAAAGGATGATCTTGCGAAGCGAACGCTCGTTCATATCCATCGCGCGACGGAAAGAAATGGTTTTGATGCCGAGTTCGTTGCCGAACTTGATATGATTGTCGATAAGCGCGGCGAGAAGGTTGTTTGCCGCCGTGATGGCGTGCAAATCGCCGGTGAAATGCAAGTTGATATCCTCCATCGGAAGAACTTGGCTGTAGCCGCCACCCGTGGCGCCGCCCTTGATGCCGAAGACCGGCCCGAGCGAGGGCTCTCTAAGCGCCAAGCAGCACTTTTTGCCCATCAGGGTAAAAGCGTCCGCAAGGCCGATGGAAACGGTGGTCTTGCCTTCCCCGAGAGGGGTGGGGTTGATCGCCGTGACAAGGATCAATTTGCCCTTCTTTTCACCCGGTTTACGAGTGACCTTCGCCTTGTACTTGCCGTAAAGCTCGATCTCGTCGTCCGAAAGCCCGAGTTTTGCCGCGATCTCCCCGATCGGACGAAGGGTGACTTCTCTTGCTATTTCGATGTCGGTTTTCATTTGTGTCCTCCGCAATACGAGGGAAACTTGATCTCCTCGCTTTGTATCGTCATCCCATCATCCTCTTCTTTGAAGCCGAACTTTAGGAAATAATCGCTTTTGTATGCCACCTTAAAGTAAGGTAGGCTTCTCGTATAGGCGTCCATGACGGCGCGAGTCAAAAAGTCGCCCAAGCCGAAACCGCGCTTTTGGGGCGTCACGTAAACGCCTTCCAACACGGCGGCGTCTGTGCCAAACGCAACGTGCGCCGCGCCGACGATCTTTTCCTCGTCGTAGAGAACGACGTCCACGCCGGGCGCGTAGGCGGTTTTTACGCCTTCCTGAAGAAGAAATTTTTCCGCGCTGTCGTCAACGACCGGCTTTACGTGCAACATATTTCCCCTCCTATACTGTGTTTAAAATTATATATACATTATAGAGAGTTTGTCAAACGTTTCTGAAAGAGGAGCCTTCCCCCTAAAAATAAAAAACCTCTTCTCGTAAAGGGAAGAGGATTCAAACGTAACTTCGAATAGATCAACAAGAAACGGAAGTGACTTCCAAATTTGGATTTTTAACCCTTCCGAAGGGGATATTTTAGAGGCATATCTGCCGGTCGATCTGAGAAGATCGATCTAGACTTAAGCTACACTGTCGTAGCTCCTTAAAAGGAGGTGATCCAGCCGC
>JAGAAA010000050.1 GCA_017615495.1 Clostridia bacterium | reverse complement strand
TTGGTTCTTGAAGGGTACGCCCAGCCGTATCGCCACCATCCTCAACATGGGGCCGAAAGAGGTCGAGCAGGTGGTCTACTACGCCAGCTACGTCGTTTTGGATCCGGGTGATCCCGAGAAGACCGGTCTTAAGAAGAAGATGGTCATCAGCGACGAGGAATACCGCAAAAAGCTTGAAGAATGCGGCGAAGGCAGCTTCAAAGTGGGCATGGGCGCCGAGAGCATCCAAACCCTTTTGAAGGAGATCGACCTCGATAAGGAGATCGCAAAGCTTCGTGAGGAGCTTTCGGGCGAAAAAGCCGCTGCCGAAACCAAGGGCAAGGGCAAAGACAAGGCTAAGGACAAGGAATCCATCCTTTCGCCCAAAAAGCTTGCCATCGCCAAGCAACTTGAAGTTATGGAAGCGTTTAAGGAATCCGGCACCAAGCCCGAATGGATGATCTTGAACGTGCTTCCCGTCCTTCCGCCGGAGCTCCGTCCTATGGTGCCCCTCGATGGCGGCAGGTACGCAACCAGCGACCTTAACGACCTCTATCGTTTCGTCATCAGCAGGAACAAGCGTTTGAAGAACTTCTTGCAGTCGGGCGGCGTGGACGCGATGATCCGCAACGAAAAGCGTATGCTCCAAGTGGCGGTGGATAACCTCATCGACAACAGCAAGCGCGCCAAGTCCAACAACGCTTCGAGGAGCCGTGAACTCAAGTCCCTCACCGCGATGCTTCGCGGTAAGCAAGGCCGCTTCAGACAAAACCTTCTCGGTAAGCGTGTTGACTACTCCGGTCGTTCCGTTATCGTCGTCGGTCCGGAACTCAAGCTCTATCAATGCGGTCTTCCCAAGGAGATGGCTTTGGAACTCTTCAAGCCCTTCATTATGAAAGAGCTTGTGGATAGAAACATCTGCAACAACATCAAAAACGCAAAGCGCTTTGTCGAGCGTGCTCGCAACGAAGTGTGGGACGTTTTGGAAGACATCATCAAGGACCATCCCGTCCTTTTGAACCGTGCTCCTACCCTTCACCGTTTGGGTATCCAAGCCTTTGAACCGGTGCTTGTGGAAGGCAGAGCCATCAAACTTCACCCGCTCGTTTGCGGCGCGTTCAACGCGGACTTCGACGGTGACCAAATGGCTGTGCACGTGCCCCTCTCCATCGAGGCGCAGGCGGAAGCGCGTTTCTTGATGCTTTCCACCAACAACATCTTGAAACTTTCGGACGGCAAGCCCGTTATGACCCCGACGCAGGATATGATCCTCGGCAGCTACTATTTGACCATCGTCAAAGAGGGCGCCAAGGGCGAAGGCAGATACTTTATGAGCGTGGACGAGGCAAAACTCGCCTATGCGAATAAGGAGATCGAGCTGCAAGCCATGATCTACGTCCGCGTCAGCAAGGAGATCGACGGCAAAGTCGTCACCGGCAGGGTGCACACCACCCTCGGTAGGTTCATCTTCAACGAAGCCATCCCGCAGGACATCCACTTTGTGGATCGCTCCAACCCGGAAAACGCTTTGGCATTGGAGATCGACTTCCTCGTCGGCAAGAAGCAACTCGGACAGATCGTTGAAAAGTGCTACAAGTACAAGGGCAGCACCGAGACCGCAGTCGTTCTTGACAAGATCAAGGCGCAGGGCTTCAAGTACTCCACCATCGGCGCGCTCACGACCAGCGTGTTTGATATGCACATCCCCAAAGAGAAGGACGAGATCATCGCCGAAGCCGAGAAGAAGGTTTCGGACGTTGAAAAGCTCTTCAGGCGCGGCTTCATCACCGACGCGGAGAGATACAAGACCGTCATCACCATTTGGGAAAAGGCGATCGACGACGTCACCAACGCACTTTCGAGGTGCTGGGATAAGTTCAACCCCATCAAGATGATGGAGCAATCCGGCGCTCGTGGTAATATGGGACAGATCCGTCAGCTCGCAGGTATGCGTGGTTTGATGAGAGACCCGACCGGTAAGACCATCGAGCTCCCCGTTAAGAGCAACTTCCGTGAAGGCTTGTCCGCTCTTGAATACTTCATTTCTTCCCACGGTGGTCGTAAAGGTCTTGCGGATACCGCTCTTAAGACGGCAGAATCCGGTTACCTCACCCGTAGGCTCGTGGACGTTTCGCAGTCCGTTATCATCCAAAAGATGGATTGCGGCGATACCAGAGGCATGAAGGTGGGCGCCATCTACGTCGGCAGGGGCGACCTTATCGAGAAGCTCAGCGACCGTATCATCGGCAGATATACCATCGGCGCGGTAACCGACCCCAAGACGGGCGAAGTCATCGTTCCGGCGGATAGCATGATCACCGAAGAGCAAGCGGACGCCATCGAAAAGGCGGGCATCGAGACGGTCAACGTCAGAAGCGTGTTTACCTGCCAATGCGAAAACGGCCTCTGCTCCAAGTGCTACGGTAAGAACATGGCAAGCGGCAACCCCGTGAAGATCGGCGAAGCGGTCGGCGTCATTGCGGCGCAGTCCATCGGCGAGCCGGGTACCCAGCTTACGATGCGTACCTTCCACAGCGGTGGTGTTGCGTCTTCCGAGGATATTACCCAAGGTTTGCCGCGTGTTGAGGAACTCTTTGAGTGCCGCACGCCCAAAGCCCAGGCGATCATTTCTGACATTGCCGGTGTGGTCTCCATTGTGGAAAAGAACAAGAAGCGCACCGTCGTGATCTCCGATGCGGAGAATCCCGAAGGCCCGCAAGTTAAGGAATACGTTCCGCCCATCAACGCCAAGATCCTCGTCACGGACGGCGAGAAGGTCACCCCCGGTACCCAAATCACCGCGGGCGCCATCAACCTGCAGGATCTCCTTCGCACCAAGGGTGTTACCAGCGTGCAGGAATACTTGATCCGCGAGGTCAAAAACGCCTACCGTCTTGCCGGTGTTAACATCAACGACAAGCACATCGAGATCATCATCAGGCAGATGCTCCGCAAAGTTAGGATCATCGACCAGGGCGATTCCGAGTTCCTCCCCGGACAACTCGTGGACATCGGCGCATTCAGGAAGAACAACATCGCGCTCACCCAAGAGGGCAAGAAACCCGCAATGGGCAAGCCGGTGCTCCTCGGTATCACCAAGGCTTCCTTGAACTCCGACAGCTTCCTTGCTTCCGCGTCCTTCCAGGAGACCACCAGGGTCTTGACCGACGCGGCTATCAAGGGCAAGGTGGACGTCCTCTCCGGTTTGAAGGAGAACGTCATCCTCGGCAAGCTGATCCCGGCAGGTACCGGTCTCAAGCAATACGCCAACGTGACGGTGTCTTTGAACGCGCCGCTTGAAAGAAAGGCGGCTGTGGAAGCGCTCTTTGACGACGAAGAGTAATTCCAAACAAAACTACGAAGGGGCGGCTTATGTCGCCCCTATTAGGAGAATTATGCAAGACGTAAGATTGATTACCAGCGAAAGCATCACCGAAGGACATCCCGACAAAGTTGCCGATCAGATCTCGGACGCCGTCCTCGACAGCATTCTTGCCGAGGATCCCGCCGCACGCGTTGCGGTGGAAACCGTCGTTACGACGGGCATCGCCATCTTGGTAGGGGAGATCACCTCTACGGCGTGCCCCAACGTGCAAAAGGTGGTGCGTGACGTGATCAGAGATATCGGTTATACCAGCAGCGAGATGGGCTTCGACGCCGATACGTGTTCCGTTATGGTTTCGTTGGACGAACAATCGCCCGACATCGCTATGGGCGTGGACAACAGCACCGATAGCGCATCCGGCGACAAGTATGACCTCATCGGCGCGGGCGACCAAGGCATGATGTACGGCTACGCTTGCCGTGAGACCAAGGAGCTTATGCCCCTTCCCATCACGCTGGCGCACAAGCTTACCATGCGCCTTGCGGAAGCAAGGAAGAAGGGGGAGATCTCTTACCTTCGTCCCGATGGCAAAGCGCAGGTTACCGTGGAGTACGTTGACGGCGAGCCCAAGAGGGTGCACACCGTAGTCGTTTCCACCCAGCATAGCCCCGACGTGGATATCAAGACGCTCCGCAAGGACGTGGAAGAAAAGATCATCAAGAAGGCAATTCCGTCGGAATTGTTGGACAAGGATACCTTGATCTACGTCAACCCCACCGGCAGGTTCGTCACGGGCGGACCGCACGGCGACAGCGGCCTCACGGGCAGGAAGATCATCGTGGATACCTA
>JAGAAA010000049.1 GCA_017615495.1 Clostridia bacterium | reverse complement strand
GGAGCTTTTGGCGTCCGAGCTTCTTAAAAACTATCACATTTTGAAGAAATACGTGGGGAAATAACATGGAAAAGGTAATATTATTGCGCTTTGGCGAAATTTATTTAAAAGGAAAAAATCGGTTTTCTTTTGAAAAACAACTGCTCGACAACATTAAGGCGGCTTTGAAGGGCTTCAAGTTCTCTTTGAACAGGATGCACGGCCGTTATTTGATCGAAAACATCTCGGACGAGGACGTTTTTGAGATCTCCGAGCGGGTTAGAAAGGTGTTTGGATTGCATTCTTACAGCATCGCTTTGAAACTTCCCACCGATCTTGACCTTTTGAAGAAGGAATGCTTGGCGTTTTTGCCGGAAAGCGGCTCCTTCCGCTTTACCGTCAACCGCGCGGATAAAAAGTATCCTTTGAATTCGCAGCAGATCGCTATGGAGCTCGGCGGAAGCGCGCTTACGGCGGCGCCGCATTTAAAAGTTGACCTCTTTTCACCCGATAAGGAGATCTTTGTCGACGTGCGCGAAGAGGGCTATACCTTTATTTTTGCCGACAAAGTCCTTTGCGTCGGCGGGATGCCGGTGGGGTGCTCCGGAAAGGGTATCGTTTTGCTTTCCGGCGGGATAGACAGCCCCGTAGCGACCTATCGCATGGCAAAACGCGGTATGAAGATGATGGGCGTGCACTTCCACAGTTTCCCGTATACCAGCCCGATGGCAAAGCAAAAGGTGGTGGATCTTGCCAAGATCTTGGCGTCCTATCAGGGCGGATTTGACCTTTTTGTCGTATCTTTTACCGAAATTCAGCGCCAGATCCATGAAAAATGCCCCGAAGAATATATGATCACGATCATGCGCAGGATCATGATGCGCATTGCGGAACGTCTTGCGAAGGAAAACGGTTGCGGGAGCATTACGACGGGCGAAAGTTTGGCGCAGGTTGCTTCGCAAACGCAAGAAAGCATCCTCGTGACAAATGAAACGGTGGAGGATCTGCCAGTTTTCCGTCCGCTCATCGGTATGGATAAGGAAGAGATCATCGCCACGGCGCGAGAGATCGGTACCTTTGACAAAAGTATCGAGCCTTACGAAGATTGTTGTACGGTATTTTTGCCCAAATATCCCGTAATCAAGCCCAAGCCGGAGCTTATCCGCAAAGCGGAAGCGGCGCTGGACGTTGAAGGGCTGATACAAGAAGCGTTGGCTGGCGTTGAGCTTATCAAACTTTAATAGAGTCGCACCAATCTGGTTGTTTTCCATATGGTGCGCGCATCCTTTTTGCAATAGATATCAAGTTTTCCTATCGGAAAGCGCTGTTTTTGCGCAAAATAACCGTCGTTTGACTTTTGGCAGGGCGTGCCGTTGATCAAAACTTCGTATTCGATGCCGGGAAAGGCGTTAAAAGACACCTTCGGCACACCATCCGTCGTTTGTACTGAGAGTCCTTTTAGCAAAAGAAGTTCCGGATCGGCGGCGTCAAAACGAAAGTTGTTCGTTGTATAGATATATTCTTTTTCGCCAAATCCGCTGTTTTTATATGGTACAAGCTTATGAAACTCGTCTTTGATCGTTTTGTCGACCGCAGTTTTGCGCAAAGCGGCGGGCGGGGAAAATGGTTCCGGCGTAACGGTCGCGTAAAGGCTTCGCATGGCTGAGCGAACGACTTTTGCGGGCAAGTTTCCGCCCGTTACGTCGTTTCCAAACGGGTCTTTTGGGGCGGAAAACCTGCATATAAAGGTATGTTCTTTGGTATATGCAGCGCACCAGGCGTCTGAATTGCCGCTTTTTGCCGATACCGTGCCCGTTTTTGCCGCAACGTCGTAATTTAAGTAACTCAATTGCTTTGCGGTACCGCCTTTGGCGCAGGAAAGTAGCATGTCCGTCGTCAAATAGGCGGTTTCCGGTTTGAAAACGCGGTTTTCGACACGGTTATCAGTGTAAACGGTACGTCCGCTTGCGTCCGTGATCTTGGAAATAAAGGTAATATTCTTATGAATTCCGGCGTTTGCAAGGGTCAAATAGCCTTCCGTTATCTCTTTTACGGCGGAGCCGTACGTCGTGCCGCCAAGCGCAAGCGATAGGGTGATATCCTTTTTATCGAGCGGAATTCCTGCGCTTTTTATGGCGTTTGCGCCGTTTTCAAGCCCGATTTCACTTAAAATCCGTACCGCAGTGCTGTTTACCGAGCGAGAAAGAGCTTCTCTTGCCGAGATCCATCCGTAATACGTATCGCCGAAATTAGCGGGATGGTAGCCGTCTAAGTCGATTTGCTCGTCCAAAAGCGGGGAATCCGGGAGTAAAACTCCGCTTTCGATGGCTTTTGCGTAAATAAACGGTTTTAAAAGCGACCCCGGCTGTCGTTTTAATTTAAACGCGCGTTCCGTATTTGAAGCATAGGCGACTACGGCGCCTGACGCGTTATCTGCGATCAATAATTCTTGGTTGGAAGCGTCTTTATCAAACTTTCCGTCAAAATTGGATAGGGCGTTATTTGCGGAGTTTTGTGCCATGGCGTCAAAATAAGTATAGATACGATAGGGCGTCCGAAAGGAATGCGTATCCTTCTCGGAAAGGATGTTAAAAGCCTCATTATATGCTGAATTAGCATAGATTTTGCTGTAATTGTTATGATATTTGGCATAAATTATAACAATATCGCCGCTAATTTGAGATTCGTATTCGGACGCAGAAAGATATCCTTGCTCTTTCATCAACCCCAAGATCATCCGACTTCGATCGAGATTTTTGTCGTGGTCAAGCAAGACCGAATACTTGGATGGATTGGCAACGGTCGCGGCAAGAGACGCCGCTTCGAGGGGCGAAACTTCGGAAGGGCTCTTAGCGAAAAGAGTTTCACAAGCGTTTTTTACGCCGTAAATACCCTTACCGAAATATAAAACGTTAAGATACATTTCCAAAATCTCGTTCTTTTCGTATGTTTTTTCGAGTTCGAGGGTGATTTTTGCTTCTTTTAACTTCCTTTTGACTGTTTTTTCGCTCGTCAACTGCGTGTTTTTGACGAGTTGATTGCTGATGGTGGACCCGCCTTGCGAAAATTTGCCGTCTTTTACGTCTTTTAAAAGGGCTCCGACCGTTCTTTTTAGGTCGATCCCGTTGTGATCGTAAAATCGCTTGTCCTCTACCGCAATAAAAGCATGCCGAATGTGCTCGGAAATATCTTCAAGGCGTACGAAATCCTCGTTTTCTATCACAAAACCGTCTTTGTCATATAAAACATAGGCACTTTTGGCGTTTGGAAGGGCGTTTGCGTTCAGTTTTGCGTCGCCTACGGCGTAAAACAACAAGAACAATCCGCTCAGCGCGAATATGACGGAGAGGGCAAGAAGGGTCAAAACGGCGATTTTTCGGGCTTTTTTCATCAAAATAGTATGTTTTTGCGACAAAAAATTATTATCCTTTAACCCTCTGCCAAAAGCAACAAAAAAATGATGATTTTATTGCTTTTTACTTAAACATAGTATATAATTATTTTACATTCGCCTTAGGAGGCCGTTATGTCCGACAAAACCACTGAACAAAACGAAGATATCGTCACGCTTACGTCGCCCGAAGGGGAGGACGTTGAGTTTTTTGAGCTTGCCGTCATTGAACTTGACGGCGCTTATTACAGCGTCTTGCAACCCGTAGAACTCCCGGAAGACATGGAAGAGGACGAAGCGATGGTCTTTAAGATCACGCAAACCCCCGAAGGAGGCGAAAATTTCGTTTTGGAAGCCGATGACGACGTCATTGACGCCGTTTTTGCGGAATACAACAGGCTCGTTGAGGCGCAAAACTAAATATTTGTCGGAAGAAGGGCATGAAATACTTTATAACCACATACGGATGCCAAATGAACGTACACGAATCCGAAAAGATAGCAGGTATGCTGTCCGATATCGGGTACGACGCGGCTACGTCGGCGGAAGAGGCTGACGTAATCGTTTTTAATACCTGCTGCATCCGTGACACGGCGGAAAAACGCGCGTACGGCAACATCGGAGCCCTAAAAGGGCTCAAAAAAACCAATCCCGAAAAGATCATTGCGGTCGTCGGGTGTATGACGCAGCAAAAGGGCGGCGCGGAAGCCCTTGCGGCGAAGTTTCCGTTTGTGGACGTGATCTTAGGCACCAATTCTTTGGATATGCTGCCTATCCTCGTGCAACAAAAGCGCGCCAAAACCGCGCGCATCGTCGTCAACGAGGACCCGACGGTCGACGTATCGGTCGATCTTCCCATTCATCGCACCAGCGGCACCAACGCTTGGATCAACATCATGTACGGATGCAACAATTTTTGCACCTATTGCATCGTTCCGTACGTCAGAGGGCGTGAGCGCAGCAGGGCGATTTCCGAAGTTCTTGCCGACGTAAAGCAAGTTTTATCCGAAGGATATAAAGAGATCACTCTCCTTGGTCAAAACGTGGATTCCTACGGCAGTGACCTGAAGGACGGCACCAATTTTGCCGCGCTTTTGAAGGAGATATCGGCGCTTCCCGGCAAGTTCCGTCTTCGCTTTATGACAAGCCATCCCAAGGATTTCAATAAGGAAGTAGTGGACGTCATCGCATCTTCTCGTAACATTTGCCACAACATCCATTTGCCCATTCAATCGGGCAGCAACGAGATCCTTCGCCGCATGAACCGCAAATATACCGTCGAGCAATATCTCGACATCGTCGAGTATATCAAAGCCAAAATGCCGGACGTGGGCATCACCTCCGACATCATGATCGGCTTCCCGGGGGAGACGGAAGAGGATTTTAAAGCCACGTGTGACCTCGTGGAGAAAGTGCGTTTTTCAAACGCCTTTACCTTCGTTTATTCTCCGCGAAAAGGCACGCCGGCGGCGAAGATGGAGCAAATACCCGCCGACGTCAAAAAATCGCGCATTACCCGCCTTGTAAAACTGCAAAACGATGTCACCAAGCGCCTTTCGGACGATTATATCGGCAACGTTTACGAAATTCTTATCGAAGACGTCAATCCCAAATACCCCGGAACGGTGTGCGGCAGGACGGATTCCGGCAGGTTGGTCACCGTAAACGGCGATCCGTCGCTTATCGGTGAGTTTTGCGACGTCAAAATCACAAAATCGAGAAGCGCTTCGCTTTTCGGCGAGATCGTAACAAAGGAGAACCAATGAATTACAAAGATCTTGACAAAGCGGCGTTGTCTCCGATGATGCAACGCTATTACGAAACGAAAGCGGAATACGAAGACGCGATACTGATGTATCGCCTCGGCGATTTTTACGAAATGTTTTTTGAGGATGCGGAAAGGGCGTCCCGTGAGCTTGAGCTTACCTTGACCGGCCGTGATTGCGGTGGCGGCAGGCGCGCGCCGATGTGCGGCGTGCCGTATCACGCCGTGGACGGCTATATCGCAAGGCTCGTTTCCAAAGGCTACAAAGTGGCTATTTGCGAGCAACTTTCCACCGTTCCTGCGCCCGGGAAGGACATCGTTGACCGTTCCGTTGTGCGCGTTGTCACCGCCGGCACCGTCATTGACGAAAGTATGGTGAAGGAAGAAAAGAGCAACTATCTCGTTTCTCTTTATATTTCCGACCACGACGTCGGCTATGCCTGGGCGGATATCACGACGGGTGAGTTTAATTTGTACGAACAACACGCCGATGACGTTGCCGCCGCATTAGATGACTTTTTATCGACGGTCATGCCTTCCGAGATCATCGCCAACGCTTCGGGTTGCGAGTACAATCAAAAGGTTTCCTCTTTGATTTGCGGCAAGTTCCCCAAGATGCAAGCCTATTACGATTGGGCGTTTAAGTACAAAAACGCTTATGATTCCTTGTTAAAGACGCTTAAAGTTGCGACGCTGGACTCTTTTGAGGTCACAGACAAGAAGTTTGCCGTCGCCGCGGCGGGCGCTTTAAACGAATATTTGCACGAAACGCAAAAGAGGGAGCTTCCGCAGTTTACCAAGCTCAGTTACTACAACGTCAAAAAGTATATGGTGCTCGACGGCGCGGCAAGGCGTAATTTGGAACTGGTGGAAACAAGCAGGGACCGCAAAAAGCAGGGCTCCTTGTTTTGGATCATCGATAAGACCTCTACCGCGATGGGCCTCAGGCGCCTTCGCAAATGGTTAGATTACCCTTCTTTGGAAGAAAAGGTCATCAACGATAGGTTGGACGCCGTTGAGTTTTTAACACAGCACGACGAGGAAAGGGCGGCGTTAAAGAGCGTTCTTTCTGAAATTTGGGATATCGAGAGGATAGCGGGGCGCTGCGCATACGGCAACGTTACCCCTTCCGATATGTTGCAACTCGCCAACACTTTGAAGCTTTGCCCCGACTTAAAAAAGCAAGTCGCGGCGTCTTCCGGCACGCTGTTAAAACGCATTGCGGCGGCGCTTCCCACCAAATACCCCGTCGCAGAGGAACTTTTAAAAGCCCTTGACCCCGACCATTGCGGCGCGGAATATAAGCACGGTGGCTTTATCAAAGCCGGATATAATAAAGAACTCGATACTTGCCGTTCGGCAAAGACCGAAGGCAAAGAATGGCTCGCCTCTTTGGAACAGACCGAAAAGGAGGCGACTGGCATCAAATCCTTGCATATCGGCTACAACAAGGTTTTCGGTTACTATATCGAAGTCAGCAAAGGTAACTTATCCCTCGTACCCTTCCGCTATCAACGTAAGCAGACCCTTGTCAACGGCGAGCGATTCATTACTGAGGAACTCAAGACGATGGAGGAACGCCTTTTGACGGCGGAATCCCGCGCGCTTGAAATAGAGATCGAGACCTTTGAGACCTTTAAAAAGCTGCTTCTCAACGAAGTTGCGTCCTTGCTTAAGATCGCCAGCGCGATCGCGGAACTTGACGCGCTTTTGTCCCTTTCCGACGTGGCGGTAGAATACAATTACGTCCGTCCGAAGATCGGTAAGGCGGTCAAACATATCAAGATCGAAAACGGCAGGCATCCCGTGGTGGAGAAGATCGTCGGCGCGAGGAATTACATCGCAAACGACACCCTCCTTGACGACGGGTGCAAGACCATGATCATTACCGGCCCCAATATGTCGGGTAAGAGCACCTACATGCGCCAAGTGGCATTGATCACTTTGCTTGCCCATATCGGCAGTTTCGTACCCGCAAGCAGCGCGGAGATCTCTTTGACAGACCGCATCTTTACGAGAATTGGCGCCAGCGACGATTTGGCGTACTCGCAAAGCACTTTTATGGTGGAAATGGTAGAAGTTGCCACCATCCTCAACAACGCCACGCAAAACAGCCTTCTGATCCTTGACGAGATCGGCAGGGGCACGTCCACCTACGACGGCCTCGGCATCGCTTGGGCTGTGATGGAAACTGTGGTCAAAAAGCTTAAGGCAAAAACCTTGTTCGCAACGCACTATCACGAATTGACCGATTTGGAATCCCGCCTTCCCGGCGTGAAGAATTACCGCGTTCTTGCCAACGAAGTCGGAGGCAGCGTCGTTTTCCTCCATAAGATCGCAAGGGGAGAAGCAAGCAAAAGCTTCGGGGCGGAAGTTGCCGCGCTCGCGGGCGTATCCGCAGACGTGGTCTCCCGTGCGAAGGACATCACCAAGATCTTGGAAGAAACATCCAAATACCGCGACACCAATCAGATCTTGATGCAAGGCGAAGTCAAAAAGGAAGACGTGGTGCAGAGCGATATGTTTGAATCGCAAACCAATGAAAAGTATCAAAGACTCGTGGAAGAATTGACCGCCATCGACATGAATTCCATTTCGCCGATGC
This sequence comes from Clostridia bacterium, assembly GCA_017615495.1. Lineage (GTDB taxonomy): Bacteria > Bacillota > Clostridia > Christensenellales > CAG-1252 > CAG-1252. The sequence continues at coordinate 1,248 of JAGAAA010000049.1, read as the reverse complement.
AGGCGTTTTCCATTCTTGCCGATTTGGTATCGAGGGTGAAATAATGAAGATCATCAAGCTTGACAGTTCGGTATACAACAAGATCTCCGCAGGAGAAGTGGTAGAACGGCCCGCTTCCGTCGTCAAGGAACTCGTTGAAAACGCCATCGACGCCGGCGCCACCAAAATTGAGATCGTAGTCGCAAACGCGGGGCTGGACGAGATCAAAGTGTTGGATAACGGTTGCGGTATCGAAAAGGAGGACTTGAAAACCGCCTTCTTGCCCCACGCGACGAGCAAGATACGCAAGGCGGAAGACCTTTCAAACATCCATACGTTGGGGTTCCGCGGCGAAGCGCTTCCCAGCATCGCTTCCGTTTCGATGGTCAGCATCAAGAGCAAGACGGCAGACGCCGAAGTCGGTAATTACTTAAAACTTCGCGGCGGCGAAGTGGAAGAAGAGGGCATCGCCGGCATGAACGTCGGGACGGAGATCACCGTTTCCAACCTCTTTTTCAACACGCCCGCACGCCTTAAATTCCTCAAAACGCCGGCCGGAGAGTTCTCCGACGTTAAAAGCGCGGTGCTAAAACTCATCTTTGCCAATCCGACGATCTCCATTTCCTTGTTCAATCAAAACGAAAAAGTCTATTCTTCGGACGGAAAAGGGCTTGCCGGCGCCATCAAGAGCATTTTCAGCGAAGATATGTGGCAAAACCTTTTGCCTTTGAATTACGAGAAAAACGGCGTGGTCGTCACGGGATTTGCAAGCAGAAGTACTTATTTTAAGATGAACCGCACTTATCAGATCTCCATCGTCAACGGGCGCGTGTGCGACAACCAAAGCATTTCCAGCGCCATTTCGACAGTGTACCAGCAGTATTTGATGAAGCGCAATTATCCCGTCACCGTTTTGTCCATCGAGCTCGACCCGTCCAAAATCGACGTAAACGTGCATCCAACTAAGGCGGAAGTACGTTTCAGCGACGGCAACCAGGTGTTTTCCGCCGTATAACACGCCATCAAAACCGCGTTGGAAAGCGACGTCAACGAGCGCCGCATCCAATTCGATACCATAAACGACGAGGCGGAGCAACCGTTGAGCGACGAGGCGAAGCCGCTGTTTAGCCTTCCTGAGGATACCGTAGAGCAAACCGAAGCTCCGCAAAAAGAATTCACCTTCCTGCCGTTCCAAAACGATCCGTCCGCCTTGGAATTCCGCGAAGAAACCGAGATCGAACGTTCGGTTTTGGATAACTTTAAAAAACT